>NZ_JASJVS010000010.1:0-86415 GCF_035019605.1 Undibacterium sp. 5I2
GCCGCGCCAGCACCTTCGCCGAGATTGATGCGCCAGCCTTGCTGTCGTTGCCGCTACAACGCTACGAAATGGCCCACTTCAAAACTGTCAAGGTTCATATTGACTACCACGTCGAAGTCGAGCGCCATCGCTATAGTGTGCCGCAAACTCTAGTGGGTCAGGAACTCGAAGCGCGCATCACCACAACTGCGGTGGAGTTACTGCATCGCGGCCAACGTGTCGCCAGTCACATTCGTAACGCCCGTGTCGGGGGCTTTACCACCATTGCCACACACATGCCAGCGGCGCACCGTGCCCAGATGGAGTGGACGCCGCAGCGCTTGATCCACTGGGGCGAGAGCATTGGTCCTGCGTGCGCCGAGGCGGTCACGCGTTTGATGGCAGAAAACCGACATCCTGAGCATGGCTACCGCGCTTGTCTGGGTCTGCTGTCGCTGGCCAAGCGTTACGGTAAGGGACGACTTGAGGCGGCTTGCATGCTGGCCCTGCAGATCGGCGCGTGCCAGTATCGCCACGTGAATGACATTCTGAAGAACAACCGCGACCAGAGTGTTCCAGTGGCTGCCGATGAATGGATTAGCCCAGAGCATGCCCACTTGCGTGGCCCTGGTTACTATCAATAAGGAATAAGACGATGATGATGCACACCACACTGGCGCAACTGCGCACCTTGAAACTGGACGGCCTGGCGGCAGGCCTTGAAGAACAAATGGCACAGCCCGGCGTGACCGCCTTGAGCTTCGAGGAACGCATCGCGCTACTGATTGATCGCGAAGTCCATGCTCGCAATGACCGCAAGTTGTTGCGCCTGCTAAAAAATGCGCATTTAAAATATGGGCAGGCGGCGATTGAGGATATTGACGTTCGCGCTGGTCGCGGAATTGACCGGCGCGAGGTAATGAGTCTGGCTTTGGGCGACTGGGTCAGCGCCGGGCACAGTGTATTGGTGACGGGGCCAACGGGGGCTGGAAAATCATGGCTGGCGTGCGCACTGGCGCAATACGCATGCCGGCGGGGTTACTCAGCAATTTACCAACGCGTCCCGCGCTTGCAGGAAGAACTACGCATCCGGCACGGCAGTGGCGTCTTCGGCAAATGGTTACTGCAGTTGGCAAAAACCGACGTATTGGTGCTTGATGACTGGGGGATGGGTAGCATCGATGGCATGACACGTTCGGACTTGCTTGAGATTATTGATGACCGAGCGGGCCACAAGGCCACTATCATCACCAGCCAATTGCCAGTCGAGCACTGGCATGCGTGGATCGGTGACGCCACCATTGCCGATGCCATTCTGGACCGCATCATGCAGCGCAACCACCGTTTTACGCTGACCGGCGATTCGCTGCGCACGGAGCGCCCTAAAATCATCAAAAAGGAGAAAAACATCGACCTATCGTGACCGTAGAGGTTAAAATTTGACCGCGTAACGCCATCTTATGCGCAGCGGTCACGTTCACCAGAATGAGCGGTCACGTTCGCCGGAATACCCAGTAACAGCAGTCGCTGTTGTGGTTCGTAGAGGAGGTAGCTCGTTGCTATATTCTCATAACGTTTATTCTCCTCTATCCGTTTCACATGATTAGATAAAATTGCCGCCCAGACTCCTAGCCCAAAAAAATAAAGAATTGAATTTTGCATATCAAAATTAATTAAAAAGCTTGTTTCCACAGACAAATATGACGACACGAATTATGCTGAGACCCAAAAATTGTTAATAGAAGCACAGCAAATTGGATTTGATTTCCTGCGACTGATTTTAAAGCTCAATAGACATTAAACGATAGTGGCTCAATGCGATGGGTTATATTATTTAGTTGTCTTACCGAAAAGAAAGAAAAGAGGATAAAAGAACTTAATAAATGGATAATGGGCGATTGATAACATACTTCCGATCTATACGAAGATGCTAGTCCGAGATTTTAGATACATTTGAAAGTAGAGTAATTGATGGCAATTTTAGGCGTGGCAGGCCTTGATTCAAAAGAAATCAGGCAGCGAGTAAATAACGGGTGGCGCTTTCTCCGGTTTGAAGAAACTCGGTCATTTATAGTCTTTAGTCAACGCCGTTATTCAGATATATATTTTGTTCCACCGAACGAGTCACATATGCGGTATGCAAAAAAACATATTTTGATTACCGTGGTACTTGGATGGTGGGGTATTCCGTGGGGTCTGATTGGCACACCAACATCAATTATTCGCAACATTAATGGTGGCGAAGACTTAACCACAGAAATTATCCGAACATTAAATTAGGATTTGTCGTAGACAGTTCGATTTGCGGTAGTTGGTAACAACGATGTAGTATCAATTCATTCGACTTTTTGGAAGGCCCTCCCGAAAACGACCGTAAAGCTGTGTATCGTATCGTTCATATGCTCAGAAATAGTTTGAACTTCGTCTGCTAATAACGTAAACAAGTGGCGGCTGAATTATGCCTGATCTACAACTATGACAATAGAATTCTCGGCTTGATCGTGACGTTTCTGGCGTGTTTTAGGGTATTTCCCGAAATGGGATATCAGGCCAACACGAGCGACAAGCGCAATGAGCGGAAGCTGCTCGCTGAGCGTGTTGTATTTGTCGGCTAATCCGGTGACTGCCTGCCTCTCGGCATCTGGGGGGGCACTCAAGCACGAGCGGATTGGCGAGTGCTTGGAGTGAATTTTTTCTGGGTGCCTGCTGAGAGTGGAATTCAAATCCCGTCTTTGCATTTGCGGCTGCGCTCGGAAGTTGGCTATGGTTACTCTGGGCGAATTAAATTGGTTAATATTTCATCTACAGATTTTCGATAGCACCACGGTTGCATCTAACGACTCAAAGGAAGGTTCCATTTGGACGAAAATTTATTCGCGCAACATTTTTTTCTGGACAATGTACCTCACTGGCCCTGCCCGTTTTGTGCAAAAGGTATACTCAGGCTGAAGGAGGAAGATTTCCAAAAAGAAGATAATGGTGAAACTGAAACGTCCAGATCTTCCTCGCAATTTGATTTTGATTGGGTTCAGTATGTGTTTCATGGATTGCTTAGCTGTAACCTTTGTAACGAAAAAGTTGTTTTCTGCGGAACTGGCTCAATTGAGCGGGACTATGATGATACGGATCATGGGTCTTCTTATTGCGACTATTTTGAACCCAAGTATTTTCACCCGACTGTTAGGATAATAGTCATTGAGAGTGAAATAGCTGTCCCCAGGCAGGTCTTGTCTTCGGTCAAAAAAGCATGTGAGTTATTTTGGGTAGATCTTGATTCTTGTGCAAATAGAATTCGCACCGCTGTTGAATATATTCTCGATGGCTTACTGATTGAGCGGTATCGTAATCTGACTATCCGTATACCTCTTCATACTCGTATTGATATGCTTGATGCCACCAAATATACAGATCTCAAAACGGTTTTTGAGGCGGTCAAGTGGATTGGTAACGTAGGTACGCATGAGCTAGGGGGGCTTCAAAGGGAGTCGGTCATTGATGGATTTCGAATGCTTGAACATTGTCTGTCGGTTTTGTATCCGAAAACACCTGTGGATACGGCACAAATCATCACTCTGGCAGAGAATATTAATAAGGCGAAAGGGCAGTCTTTGTATAAGAGGAAGTGATCTGATGCAAAATTGGTACTCGCTCAATTTCGAGCCGTAACTCATCTAACAGCTACTTGCTACAAGTGCGTTATTAACAAATATTGCGCTGACTCAATCTTGGGAGGAGCTAGCTATCTCTTGCGAAAAAAGTTCGCAGATAGTCTAGGCTGTTCCCCGGCCTGGATTTTAATCTTGGTATTCAAAACTGGCTTGTTTTGAGTGAAGGCTGCAAACTGGTGAATGTCCTAGGGAGGCGCGGATTTTAATGGCAGTGGAATACCGTTGCCAACGAGGAGGCAACTTAGCGGTGTGCCTTAGTTGATGCGGGCAAACCGGTTGGATTAAATCCGCGTTTCCCCACCACTTACCCTGACGCTGCACTTGTTTATTTCATGTTTTCTCTGTACTGCCGGTACATGGTCAAAAAAATGCTTTACCTCGATTTAGTTTAGGTTTAAAGTTGTTTCGTGAGGCGGGGGTTTATCGGATTGTAGTGAAAGGGCTAACTATGGCGACAGCGGCGGCAGTAACCCAGTGTGACGATGGTCGGCGCGACGATTTTGCGCGCCAACACCTGCCTCCGCCCGAGCAATGGCCGGACTTGATTTTCACTTTGCCGGAACTGAATTATCCGGCTCGCCTCAACTGCGTCGCCGAATTGCTCGACCATGCCTGTGCCAAGGGGCGCGGTGCTCATCCGGCTTTGCTGACGTATCGCGAGACGTGGACCTATGAGGACTTGCAAGAACGGGTCAATCGCATCGCCCATGTCTTGGTCGATGACTTGGGCTTGCTGCCTGGTAATCGCGTGCTTTTGCGTGGTACCAATACGCCGATGTTGGCCGCTTGTTTTTTGGCCGTGATCAAGGCTGGTGGGATTGCGGTACCAAGCATGCCGCTGTTGCGCGCCAAAGAACTCGGCATGATCATCGACAAGGCGCAGGTCAGTCATGCTTTGTGTGCCTCAGATCTGGCTGAGGAAGTGGCGCTGTGTGCCCATCCTGTGTTGCGCCAGATTTTATATTTCAACGGCGCGGCCGACGATGCGTTGGCCTTGGAATCGCGCATGGTCGGCAAGCCGGCTACTTTTTCTGCTTACGACAGCGCCGCCGACGAGGTGTGTTTGATCGGCTTCACCTCGGGTACCACCGGCAAGCCTAAGGGCACCATGCATTTTCATCGCGATGTGCTGGCCATCTGCGATTGTTTTCCACGTTCTATGCTGCAATCGCAGCCTGACGATGTGTTCATCGGCACACCGCCGCTGGCGTTTACTTTCGGGCTCGGTGGTTTGCTGTTGTTTCCGCTGCGAGTAGGGGCCACGGCGGTGTTATTGGAAAAAATGAGTCCGGAATCGCTGCTGCAAGCGATTGCCGATTTCAAGGCCAGCATATGTTTCACCGCGCCGACCTTTTATCGCCAAATGGCAAGCTTGGTCACGCGCTTTGATTTGACTTCGCTGCGCCAAACCGTCTCCGCCGGTGAGGCTTTGCCGGCAGCTACGCGCGCCGATTGGGCCGCAGCTACCGGCTTGGTGATGATCGATGGCATAGGTGCGACCGAGATGCTGCATATTTTTATTTCTGCTGCCGGTGCCGAAGCGCGCCCCGGTGCCACGGGCAAGCCGATTCCTGGCTATCAAGCCTGTGTGCTCGATGAACAGGGTGTGCTGGTGCCGCCTGGTGTGGTCGGGCGCTTGGCGGTGAAAGGTCCGACCGGCTGCCGTTATTTGGCCGATGAACGCCAGGCTGCGTATGTGTTGAATGGTTGGAATTTGACTGGCGATGCTTATCGCTACGATGTTGATGGCTATTTTTGGTATTGCGCACGCACTGATGACATGATCATTTCGTCCGGTTATAACATTGCCGGGCCCGAAGTTGAAGCGGCTTTGTTACTGCATCCAGCGGTGGCCGAAGCGGCGGTGATTGGCGTGGCCGATGAACAGCGTGGGCAACGCGTGAAAGCGTATATTGTGCTGCGCCAAGGCTGGGTGGGTGACGCTGGCTTGTGCAAAACCATGCAGGATTTTGTCAAGCAAGCGATTGCACCGTATAAGTACCCGCGCGAAATCGAATGGGTGAGCAGTTTGCCGCGTACCGAAACCGGTAAATTACAACGTTTCAAATTGCGTGATCATGCGCTCTGAGTCGCTCTGCCTACTCCTTATCAGGATAATCCGATGAATATAGTTTGTATAGGTGGCGGTCCCGCCGGTTTGTATTTTGCCTTGCTGATGAAGTTACAAGATCCGGCGCACCGCATCACGGTAGTCGAGCGTAATCGTCCGTATGATACCTTCGGTTGGGGCGTGGTGTTTTCCGATCAAACCTTGGGTAAGTTGGCGCAGGCTGATGAAGTCACGGCGCGCGCGATTCTGCAATCGTTTAACCACTGGGATGCCATCGATGTGCATTTCAAGGGCGAGTGCATCCGTTCCGGCGGCCACGGTTTTTGCGGCATAGGGCGCAAGCGCTTGCTCAATATTTTGCAACAGCGTTGTGAAGAAGTCGGCGTCGACTTGGTGTTTGACAACGATGTTGATGATGATCAGGTGCTGGCGCAGTCGTATGCAGCCGATCTGGTGATTGCTGCCGATGGCCTCAACAGTCGCATCCGCAGTCGCTATGCTGCCACATTCCAGCCCGACATAGCACAACGCACATGCCGCTTTGTTTGGCTCGGTACTAAAAAACTGTTTTCCGCTTTCACGTTCGCGTTCGAAGAAACCGAATTCGGCTGGTTCCAAGCGCATGCCTATCAATACGATGGCGATACCGCCACCTTCATCGTTGAAACCCCGGAAGCCGTGTGGCTGCGTGCCGGCATCGATCGCATGTCGCAGCAAGAGGCGATCGCGTTTTGTGAAAAAGTATTCGCCAAGTATCTCGATGGTCATGCGCTCATGGCGAATGCTACGCATCTACGTGGTTCGGCCAACTGGATTACTTTTCCTCGCATCGTTTGCAAAAACTGGGTGCATATGACGACGCAACATGGTCGCGCCGTACCGCTGGTCTTGATGGGGGATGCCGCCCATAGCGCGCATTTTTCGATTGGTTCCGGCACCAAGCTGGCGCTCGAAGATGCGATCGAACTGGCGCACAGCTTCGCCGTTCACGGCGCGGCCGGGATGGCTGCGGTGCTGAGTGCATATCAAGCTTCGCGTTCTTTGGAAGTGTTGAAGATACAGAGTGCGGCACGCAATTCCATGGAATGGTTTGAAAACGTCGAGCGCTATACCGCTATGTCGGCTTCACAGTTTGCCTATTCCATGCTGACCCGCAGCCAGCGTTTGTCGCATGAAAATTTACGCCTGCGTGATCCTGCCTATGTCGCCGAAGTGGAGCGGCAACTCGCACAGAGCGCGTTTGCCGCCGCCGGCCTGGCGATGCCGATCACGGCGCAGCCCTTGCCGCCGATGTTGACGCCGTTTGCCGTGCGTGCGCTGGTCTTGAAAAATCGTATCGTGGTCTCGCCGATGGCGCAGTATTCGGCGCTCGACGGCGTGGTTGGTGATTTTCATCTGGTGCATCTCGGCAGTCGCGCGCTCGGCGGCGCGGCGCTGGTGTTTACTGAAATGACTTGTGTTTCGGCGGCGGCGCGTAT
Source organism: Undibacterium sp. 5I2 (assembly GCF_035019605.1). Lineage (NCBI taxonomy): Bacteria > Pseudomonadati > Pseudomonadota > Betaproteobacteria > Burkholderiales > Oxalobacteraceae > Undibacterium > Undibacterium sp. 5I2. The sequence continues at coordinate 7,197 of NZ_JASJVS010000010.1, forward strand.
CACGCCGGCTTGTCCCGGCTTGTATGCACCGGAACACACGCTGGCTTGGCGGCGCATCGTCGATTTTGTGCATGCCAACAGTGATGCCAAAATTGCTGTGCAACTTGGTCATGCCGGTGCTAAGGGGGCGACTCGAGCGGCCTGGGATGGCATTGATTTACCGCTCACAGACGACGGCTGGCCCTTGATTTCCGCCTCCCCGCAGCAGTATCTGAGCGGGGTGTCGCAGTGGGCGACGGCGGCGACGGCGGCAGAGTTGCTGCAGGTGTTGCAGGATTTCGTGCAGGCGACGCACGCGGCTGAGGCGGCCGGCTTTGATTGGCTTGAGCTGCATTGCGCCCATGGTTATTTATTGTCGAGTTTTATTTCCCCGTTGACCAACCAACGTGAAGATGAGTATGGTGGCGACTTGGCGCAGCGTTGCCGTTTTCCGCTCGAAGTGTTCGCGGCGATGCGTGCAGTCTGGCCGACGCATAAGCCGATGTCGGTACGGATTTCCGCTCACGATTGGGTTGAGGGTGGTATCAGTGTCGACGATGCGGTGGCAATCGCGCGACTGTTCAAACATGCGGGAGTCGACTTGATCGATTGTTCTTCGGGCCAGGTCAGTAAGCGCGAAGCACCGCAGTATGGGCGCATGTTTCAAACGCCGTTTGCCGACCGGATTCGTCACGAAGCGCAGATCGCGACCATGGCGGTCGGGGCGATTTTCGAAGCCGATCATGTCAACAGCATCATCGCTGCCGGGCGTGCCGATTTGTGTGCGATTGGTCGACCACATTTGGCGGATCCGGCTTGGACTTTGCATCAGGCGGCACAGCTTGCTTGTGCTGACATCGCTTGGCCAAAGCAATATCTGGCTGGAAAAATGCAACTGGAACGAAATCTGGCACGCGAACGTCAGGTTGCCGCCGCGGCTGCCGGTCTGACGCCGCAACAGATTGCGGCACAATTACTGGAAGGGTGACAGCGATGGAGCGACAAGTATTGCAAGGGCGGCATGCGTTGGTGACCGGTGGCGCGCAGGGAATCGGCTATGCGATTGCTCTGGCCCTGCTGGAGCAAGGAGCGACGGTGACGCTGGCTGGACGCACGCCTGCCACGCTGGAAACGGCCGTGCTTGCCTTGCGTGCCCAAGCGCCGGCGGCGCAGCTGGGCTGGGTGCTGCTCGATGTCAGCGATGCGACCTCGGTGGCAACTGGTGTGGCGCAGGCGGTTGCCTTGGCCGGGCCGGTGGCAATTTTGATTAATAATGCTGGCCAGGCAGAATCGGCAGCGTTTGAAAAAACCACGGCAGCGCTGTGGCAGAACATGCTCGATGTGAACTTGACGGGCAGCTTTCATTGTACCCAAGCGGTCTTGCCAGGTATGGTGGCGGCGGCCTGGGGGCGTATTGTCAATGTCGTCAGTACCGCCGGTTTGCGTGCTTACCCGTATGTCGCTGCGTATTGCGCCGCCAAACACGGTGTGATCGGTTTGACGCGCGCCTTGGCGCTGGAAGTGGCGACCCGTGGTGTGACGGTGAACGCCGTATGCCCGGGCTATACGGAAACGCCATTGCTGCAAAAAACCGTTGCCAATATCATGCACAAGACTGGTCGTCAGCAAGCCGAAACACAGGCATTGCTGGCGGCTGCTAATCCGCAGCAGCGGCTGGTGCAAGCCGAGGAAGTCGCGCATGCGGTCGCTTGGTTGTGTCAGCCGGCGGCGGCAGCCATGAATGGTCAGGCGATTGCCGTGGCCGGTGGCGAGGTGATGTGATGGAACATCTGTCCCAAGCTGGTGCGGTCAGTGATTTGGAAACGCGTTTGACGGCCGATCACCACCAATCTTTGCGGCTGTGGTTGCGTATGCTGTCGTGCACGGTATTGATAGAAGATGAAATACGTTCACGCTTGCGGAATGAATTCGACATCACCTTGCCACGCTTTGATCTGATGGCCCAGCTCGAGCGCTATCCGGACGGTTTGCGCATGGGTGAGTTGTCGAAGCGGATGATGGTCACTGGTGGCAATATCACCGGTATCACCAATCAATTGGAGCAAGAACAACTGGTACGCCGCGTGCCCGATCCGCGTGATGGCCGGGTCTACCAAGTGCAATTGACCGAGCAAGGACGACAAGCTTTTACGCGCATGGCGGCAGTACATGAAGGCTGGATCGCCGAGCTGTTCGCGGCCATGCCGGTGGCCGACAAAAATCAATTATCGGCGCTGCTGGGTAGTTTGAAAAAACATCTGAATCCGGCCGGCAGCGCCACCTATCCGATCGCAGAGGAATAGCAGATGAAGTATTTAGCAGGGCAGCGCCATCAATTGCCGGGCGCAAGAACCAGCTTGGCCGATTATTCGGCACAACATTTTGATTTTCAACTGGAGCAGCGGGTCGCCACCATTACCTTAAATCGACCACAACGAAAAAATCCGTTGACCTTTGAGTCGTATGCCGAATTGCGCGATTTGTTTCGCACGCTGGCGCTGGCCGACGATGTCAAAGCGGTCGTCATTACCGGTGCCGGTGAAAATTTTTGTTCCGGTGGTGACGTGCATGAAATTATCGGACCGCTGACCCAGCTCGATATGCCGGGGCTGCTCAGTTTCACGCGCCTGACCGGCGACTTGGTCAAGGCCATGCGTGCCTGTCCACAGCCGCTGATTGCTGCTGTTGATGGGGTGTGTGCCGGCGCCGGTGCGATTCTGGCGCTGGCCTCGGATATCCGTTTCGCCAGCGAACGCAGTAAAACGGCGTTCTTGTTTACCCGTGTTGGCTTGGCCGGATGCGATATGGGCGCGTGCTCGATTTTGCCACGCATAATCGGCCAAGGGCGCGCTGCTGATTTACTCTATACCGGGCGCGCGATGAGCGGAATCGAGGGCGAGCGCTGGGGTTTCTATAATCGCTTGATCGCGCCGGAGAATTTGCTCAGCGATGCCTTGGCGTATGCGCGCAATCTGGCCGATGGGCCTGGCTTTGCGCATGCGATGACCAAGACTATGTTGGAACAGGAATGGAATATGAACGTAGCGCAAGCGATTGAAGCGGAAGCGCAGGCACAGGCGATTTGCATGATGACCAATGATTTTCATCGCGCTTACCATGCCTTTGTTGCCAAACAAAAGCCGCAGTTTGAAGGAGATTAAGATGAGCCAGCCTATGCGTGACAGCAGTTATCTCGAGTGGCCATTTTTTGAGCCACATCATGTCGAATTGCAGCGCAAATTGGATGCCTGGTGCGCCGCTGAGTTGGTTCAGGAGCATGCGGCCGATGTTGACCAAGCTTGCCGTAATTTAGTCGCGCAATTGGGTAGTGCCGCTTGGTTGACGCATGCGGTTGCTGGCAGCGCGTATGGTGGCCATGGCGAAGTGCTCGACACGCGGGCCTTGTGCTTGATACGCGAAACTCTGGCGCGTCATGCCGGCCTGGCCGATTTTGCCTTCGCCATGCAGGGACTCGGTTCCGGGGCCATCAGCTTGTTCGGCACGTCGGCGCAAAAAACCGCGTACCTCGAGCCGGTCGCCGCCGGGCGGGCGATTGCTGCGTTTGCCTTGTCGGAACCGCAGGCTGGTTCCGATGTCGCGGCGCTGCAGTGCAGTGCGCGTGAAGATGGTGACAGCTATGTACTTAACGGCGAAAAAACCTGGATTTCCAACGGCGGTATCGCCGATTTCTACGTACTGTTTGCGCGTACCGGTGAAGCGCCGGGCGCGCGTGGGATTTCTGCTTTCATCATCGACGCTGATACGGTCGGCTTGGAAATTGCCGAGCGTATCCACGTAATCGCGCCGCATCCGCTGGCGCGTTTACAACTGCGTGAATGTCGGATTCCGCGCAGCCAGTTGATCGGCAGTGCAGGTCAGGGTTTCAAGGTGGCGATGGCGACGCTCGATGTGTTCCGTACCTCGGTGGCGGCAGCCGCGCTTGGCTTTGCTCGGCGTGCGCTGGAAGAAGCGCTGGCGCGCGCGACCACGCGTAAGATGTTCAATCAAACCTTGGCCGATTTTCAGTTGACCCAGGTGAAGTTGGCGGAGATGGCTTTGGCGATCGATAGCGCGGCTTTGCTGGTATATCGCGCCGCTTGGCAGCGTGATCAGGGACGCAAGGTCACCAAAGAAGCGGCGATGGCGAAATTGTGCGCGACCGAGAATGCGCAAAGGGTGATCGACGCGGCGCTGCAGATGTTCGGCGGTCTCGGTGTCGTGTGCGAAGTGCCGGTCGAACGCCTGTATCGTGAAATTCGTGCTTTGCGCATTTATGAGGGGGCCAGCGAAGTGCAGCAAATGATTATCGGCCGTGAATTACTCAAAGAGTACGCGGCCGCCAACAGTAAAGAAATGGATTGATATGAATATATTGCAACCGCCAGGCTGGCCGCGGCCACGCGGCTATGCCAATGGGGTGGCGGCACGCGGCCGTACCGTGTGCGTCAGCGGCATGATAGGCTGGGATGAGAAGGGGCAGTTTCAGACCGATGATTTCGCCGGCCAAGTACGCCAAGCTTTGCGAAATATCGTGGCAGTGCTGGCCGAGGCCGCGGCGCGCCCCGAACACATCGTGCGCATGACCTGGTATGTCACTGACAAACGCGAATATGTGGCGGCGTATTCGGCCATCGGCGTGGCCTACCGCGAACTGATCGGTCCGCATTTTCCCTGTATGACGGCGGTGCAGGTCGTTGCGCTGATCGAAGACCGTGCCAAGGTGGAAATTGAAGTCACGGCGATTGTGCCGGACTGAGCAAGATGAGAGCGGGGGACAGGCAGACGGCTGACCTCGTTCGCGCCGGTGCTATACAATAGAGACCGAGCGGTGCCGTTTGCGGCATAGTCAGTAGTGCTGATATGATTATAAAAACAAAACGATTGAGGAGAGACAGATGTCGAAAGCCGTATTTTGTTGGGAAGACCCCTTGTTATTGTCGTCGCAATTGAGCGAGGAAGAGCGCATGGTGCAGGAAGCCGCACGCACTTATAGCCAAGAGCGGCTGGCACCGCGCGTACTTGAAGCCTTCCGCCATGAACGTACCGACCCGGTGATTTTTCGCGAGATGGGTGAGCTCGGTCTGCTCGGTTCGATGATTCCAGCCGAATACGGCGGTGCCGGTCTCAATTATGTTTGTTATGGCTTGGTGGCGCGCGAAGTCGAGCGCATCGATTCCGGTTACCGCTCGATGATGAGTGTGCAAAGTTCGCTGGTGATGGTGCCTATCAATGAATTCGGCAGCGAAGCGCAGAAGCAGAAGTATTTGCCGAAACTCGCCAGTGGTGCCTCGATCGGTTGTTTCGGCTTGACCGAACCCGACCATGGTTCCGACCCCGGCAGCATGGTCACGCGCGCCAAGACGGTGCCGGGCGGTTATTCGCTCAGCGGTGCCAAGATGTGGATCACCAACAGCCCGATTGCCGATGTCTTCGTGGTCTGGGCCAAGACCGATGATGGCCGTATCCGCGGCTTCATTCTGGAAAGCGGTTGGAAGGGTTTGAGTGCGCCTGCGATTCATGGCAAGGTTGGACTGCGTGCCTCGATCACCGGTGAAATCGTGATGGATCAGGTGTTCGTGCCGGAAGAGAATTTATTGCCACACGTGGAAGGTCTGAAAGGGCCATTCACTTGCCTTAATTCGGCGCGCTTCGGTATCGCTTGGGGTGCCCTCGGCGCGGCCGAATTCTGCTGGCATACGGCACGCCAATATACGCTCGACCGTATGCAATTCGGTCGTCCCTTGGCAGCCAATCAGTTGGTGCAAAAAAAATTGGCCGATATGCAGACGGAAATTACCTTAGCCTTGCAAGGCTGTCTGCGTTTGGGGCGCATGAAAGACGAAGGCACGGCCGCGGTGGAAATCACGTCGATCATGAAACGTAATTCCTGCGGTAAATCGCTGGAAATTGCCCGCATGGCGCGCGATATGTTGGGTGGTAATGGCATTTCCGATGAATACGGTATCGCTCGTCACCTCGTTAATCTGGAAGTGGTCAATACCTATGAAGGCACGCATGATATTCATGCCTTGATACTGGGCCGCGCACAAACCGGGATTGCGGCGTTTTAATTGCTGGCGCGGGAACGGCAAGCTGCGGTCCCGCGCTTTGATGCTTGCTCTGCTCAGTTCGTCATTGGGTCCGTAAGCGGCTTGGTATTGATACGCGCTTCCAACCAGATCAGTCCACGTCTGGCGTATTGCATCAATTCCGGCGAGCTGGCGCCACCAACCAAGGCACCATCAGCGCTGCGGTGCAGTTCGCGCACTTTGCGTATGGTTGTCAAATCACCGCCCCAGGTATCGAAAAACAAGCTGCGCCATTGGCGCAGCAAGACTTGGGCGGCTTCTTCTTCGGGGAGCATGCCGGCTTGCATGACTTTCCTGACTTGCGAAAACAGCTCGTTCCAAGCATGCGCATGGCGAAACGACGCGGCGCGGAAGAAGCGCAATTCGTGTTCGCTCAAATGCTGACGATATGCCGCGTATCGGACTTCGATCAGCGCGCGGACGATGAAATCCATCATCTCGGGATCGATACCGGTCAGGGCTTGCAGAGCCGGTTCGTCGCGGTGCATTTGCGAAAATTTTGCCAAATACTGAGGCAAATCGGGCATGTGCCGGTTCATCGTGTCGTTCCAGCGCAGTGCCAACTCGCGTGCACGCGGGTCGGTATAGGCGACGCCGGTATCGAGCAAGCTGCGGGCTTCGACGATCAGTGGCAGCATGTGTAAATCGGGCGTTAAGGTCGGCCGATTTTGTTTGCTCAACTGCTGCATGTCATCCGGACTGAAATATTTGTCCGCCACGCTCATCATTTCTAAAATACCTAGCCAATAATCGAGCTGCGGTTCTTTATTCGCTTGCACCAGCGTATGCAAATCACGCAAGCGTTCGCGCAGCGCGATGCCGTTATTGATCTGTTGTTCGAGTAAGCGCAATTGATCGCTGATCACACTGTTGAGATCAGCATGCTCGTGGTCGACCAAGGCGGCGATTTCGGCCAGCGACAGATCGAGCCGGCGCAGCGCGACAATCCGATACAGGCGCGTGATGTCGGCGCGGTTGTACAGCCGGTAAGCAGCGCTGGAGCGCTGCGACGGTGATAATAAGCCGATTTTGTCGTAGTGATGCAGCGTGCGCACGCTTAAGCCGGTGCGCTTGGCCAGTTCGCCGATTTTCATGAGCATGAGGTTCTCCATAAGGGAAGCCCGACTGTACAGCCTGACCGAACGTCAGAGTCAAGGCCGGGCTCCTCTCAGTGCTTGATTTCTGCTGCCGGCGACAAACCTTCCGTCAGCGTTTTGGCGACGAATAATTGGGCGCAATCGACCGGATCGAAGCCGTAGTGTTTGCCGCAGAAATCGCAGTTGATGTCGAGTCGACCGATTTCGTTCAGGGCGCTCTCGACTTCTTCGGTGCCGAGCATCTTGAGCATGTCACCGACTTTTTCACGCGTACAGCTGCAGTAAAATTGCGGTGTCAAGGGATCAAATACGCGTAAGGTTTGTTCCCAGAATAAACGGTGCATCAAGGTGGCGCTGTCGGTGCTCAGTAATTCTTCGCGTTTGAGCGTATCGCCGAGCAAGACCGCATGACCCCAGAGATCTTCGCCATCGTCGACGCGCGCACCACTGCCACCGGTTTCCGGTAATTTTTGCAGTAACAAGCCGCGCGCCACTTTGTCATCGGCGGCCAGCCAGAGTTTGGTGTCGAGCTGTTCCGAGCGCAGCATATAGTTTTCGATGACGGCGGCGATGCTGTCACCATCGAGCGGGACGATACCTTGATAAGCTTGTTGGCCCGGCATTTTGTCATTTGGGTCGAGCGTGATCACGAAGCGGCCCTGGCCGTGTGCATGTACCAGATCGCGCAGGCTTTCCTGTTCGCCGATAACGGCGTCGTCGGCCAGTTTGGCGGTGGCACGCAGGCGCAACTCGGCGTCGCATTCGACCACCATCAAGCGTACCGGGCCATCGCCATGGATTTGCATGATCATGGTGCCGTTGAATTTCAGATTGGCCGACAGCAGGGCGGCAGCGGCCATGAGTTCGCCGAGCACATTGCGTACCGCGGGTGGGTAGGTTTGATGCTCGAGCATTTGTTGCCAGGCGTTTTCAAGTTCAACTAATTCGCCGCGTACGCCGGCATTTTCGAACATGAATTTTTGTAGGGTGTCGGTGATGGTCATGCGTGTCAATCCAGGCGTTTGAGTTCGGTTTTGTAAGTTTGTGCGCGTTGCGCGTAATTGGCAGTATTGCCATGCATGCCGGCGATGTCAGCAGCGCTCAACTCACGCACGGCTTTCGCCGGCGAGCCGATGATCAGGGAATTATCGGGAAATTCTTTTCCTTCGGTAACCAAGGCACCGGCGCCGACCAGGCAGTTTTTACCGATCTTGGCACCATTGAGGATGACAGCTTGAATCCCGATCAGCGAACCTTCGCCGATACTGCAGCCATGTAGCATGGCTTGGTGGCCGATGGTGACATTGGCGGCGACGCTCAAGGGATGGCCCGGATCGGTATGCAGGATGCAGCCTTCCTGGACATTGCTGTTTTCACCGATACTGATCAACTCATTATCACCGCGCAGGGTGGTGTCGAACCAGATGCTGGCACCGGCAGCGATGCGGACTTTGCCTATCACTTTGGCCGTGTCAGTCAGGTATGCTGAGGCGGCGATCTCGGGTACGAATTCGCCTAATTGGTAGATGGGCATGGAAATTCCGTAAAATAGCTGCAAAGTGAAGGTTGATCTGCTTTGCCGTGGCAAAGTAGAGGGCGAACGCTATTTTAACGTTCTAGCGGCATCCTTGCCGAAATAAACAGGAAAATGAGTATTTTGAAAACAAATCAAGTGATGGAACTGCGTGCCGTGGCGCTGGCGGCCTTATTGGCGGTTGATACCGATGTCAAGTGCGCACTGTTGGCGGCGCTGCCCGATGAGGCGCCGCTTGATACGGTACAGTGTTTTGCGATTCCGGCCGGAATTCCCGGGCGACCGCTGCGGCCCGAGCTGATTGCGCCCGGCAAGGTCGGTCGACGCTCGATGTTGACCGTCGAGGGACGGGCGATTTTGATCCATGCGCTGGCCCATATAGAAATGAATGCGATTAATTTGGCGACCGATATCATCTGGCGTTTTCCTCACTTGCCGGAGCAGTTTTATCGCGATTGGCTTAAGGTCGCCAAGGAAGAGGCGCGTCATTTTCAACTGCTAGAGCAGCATTTGCAGACGCTCGGTTATCAGTATGGCGATTTTCCAGCGCATAACAGTTTGTGGGAAATGGCAGAAAAAACTTGCGATGATTTGTTGGCGCGTTTGGCACTGGTGCCGCGCACGCTGGAAGCGCGCGGCCTCGATGTGACACCGGGTGTGTCGGCCAAGCTGGCGCAGGCCGGCGATGCCGCCGGGGCAGCTTTACTGATGGTGATTTATCACGATGAAATCGGTCACGTCGCCATCGGCAATCATTGGTATCAGTATTTGTGTAATCAACAGGGGCACGATACCATTGCTACCTATGCGCGCTTGGCACTGCACTATGCGGCACCGACCTTGCGTGGGCCATTCAATCTGGCGGCCCGGCGTGCGGCTGGTTTCACCGAGTTGGAGTTGCAGGCCTTGCCGCAGTCGTCCACATGATTTTTTAACTTTGCAAAAAACCCGGAGCATGCTGCTCAAAGTAGAGTAGGTCGTGCCACACGCCGTCCCGCAATACCGCTTGACGTGCTCGCCCGTACTCGCGAAAGCCGCAGCGCTGCAGGACCGACTGGGATGGCAGATTGTCGGCGATGACCAAGGCTTCCAGTCGTTTCAGGGCGAGGCGCGAGAACGCCTGTTCAAGTACCGCTGTGACGGCTGCCGCGGCGTAGCCACGGCCACCGTGGCGTTGACTGAAGCGGTAGCCGAGCGTGGCTTTGTGATACTGCTCGCGCTCGACTCCGCGCAGCGTGACACGGCCGACGATTTCGCTGCCGTGCCAAGCCAGATAATGATATTCTTTCATGGTTTGCGCAGCCCACTGGGCTTGTTCCAAGCTGCTGCGCACGGCGTTTTCCGAGTAATAAGCGTTGCCGCGTGTGCTGATCCATTGTTCGAAATGAGGGCGGTTTTCCGTTTCAAATGCGAGTACGGCACTGCTGTAGCTTGGCAGTGCAGGAGTCAGTTGTAATGCGGCCTTGATGTCTGGCATGTTTAGTCTTTTCTGATTCCAGCGTTTTGCTTCAGGCCGCGCCGCTGGCCTGCCCTTGCTCTCCCTTTGTCATGACAGGAAGATTCTATGCGTCGTCTTATTTTACTGCTGTTGCGTGCTGCGCTGTTGTTGAGTACCACTGCTGTGGCGCCGTCGCTGATGGCCGAGTCGCTGTTGCCGGCACATGACCCGGCGCGCAGCATTTTACTCAGTGGTTTTGCCGTCAATAAGCCGGAACAGCTCAGTGATATCGATGATATTGCCCAAGGTTTGTCGCATGAAATCGCGCGCCGCCTGCGCCAGAGTCAGCAATTCGAGGTGCGTACGATGCCCGAGCTGTTGTCATTCAATTGGCAATTGCAAGCACCGCCGGCACGCTTGCTGACGCAATTGGGGCTTGATTACGGGGCGCGCTACCTGATTACCGGCGAAATTCGCAATGCCGGCATTCGTAATGTGCCGCAACTGTTCGGTCTGTGGAGTAAGCCATCGCGCAGCATAGAAGTGGAAATGTATGTCTATGATGCTCCGGCCGGAAATTTATTAGGACGGTTTGAGTTTTCCGCCAGTGCTGATGGCGATGTGCATATCGGTCGTGAGCACGTGTTCGGCGGTGTCGGTTTTCGTGCCACCCGCTTCGGCCAAGCAATTGAAAGCTTGGTCGATGAGGCGGCACAAACTATTGCCAGTCAATTGTTGATGCGACCTTGAGCATGGCCGCTGGTCGTGGCACGTTGCTGCTCTTGCAGGCGCAGTACGCTTCTTTGAATTTTTCCGGTGGCAGTCATCGGCAGGGCGGCGATGAATTCAATTTCTTTTGGATATTCATACGGTGCCAGGTGGCTGCGGACATGCTGCTGTAAGGTGGCGATTAAATCGGCGTCGCCAACAAAGCCGGGGCTGAGCACGATATACGCTTTGACCAGATTGCCGCGCTCGCGATCCGGTTTCGGTACCACGGCGGCATTGGCGACGGCCGCGTGGTGCAGCAAACAATTTTCAATTTCCGATGGACCGATGCGATAGCCGGCGGCTTTAAACATATCGTCGGCACGTCCTTGATAAAACAGATAGCCATCGTCATCGCAACTGGCCAAGTCACCGGTGCGGCACCAGTCGCCACTGTATTTGCTGCGGGTGGCGGCATCATTGTTCCAGTAGCCGAGAAAAAATATCGGATCGGGATGGCCGTGGATATCGCAACGGTGCAGCGCCACTTCGCCGCATATGCCGGGCCCGACCGGTTGACCGGCATCGTCGATGATGGCGACGCGGTGGCCCGGATACGGGCGGCCCATGCTGCCCGCTTTGGCCGGCCAGCGCTGATGGCTGTTGCCGACGATGTAATTCATTTCGGTTTGGCCAAACATTTCATTCGGCGTCACTCCCAACGCTTGCTGGCACCATTCGAAGACGGCGCTGCCGACCGCTTCGCCGGCACTCATGATGGCGCGCAGCTTGAGCCGGTAACGTTGGCGCGGCTGAGGGCAGGCTTTCATCATCATTTTGAGCGCGGTCGGGAACAGGAAGGTATTGGTAACGCGATATTTTTCCATTAATTCAAATGCCGTCTCGGCGCCAAAGCGGCCGCTCCAGGCGACGATGGGCTGGCCGAAATACAGGGTCGGCAGCAGCGCATCCATCAAGCCGCCGGTCCAAGCCCAGTCGGCTGGCGACCAAAATACATCGCCATCTTGCGGAAACCAATTTTGCGAGGCCACGAAGCCGCTCAGATTGCCGATCACGGCGGCGTGCGGAATCAGCGCCCCTTTGGCCGGGCCGGTGGTGCCGCTGGTATAAATCAGGATGGCCGGGTCACTGGCGCGGGTGTTGACGACGTCGAAGTGTTCGGGCATGTCTGCCAAATCGCTGTTCCAGTCCAGCGTGTGCCCGAGCTGCGGGCAATCGATGGCGATGACGGTTTTCAGCTCGGGGCAGGTGGCGGCAATTTGTCGGTAAGTGTCGACGCCGCTGTGATCGAGTATTAATACCCGCGCTTGGCTGTGTTGTAATCTGTATTCGAGTGCATCGCGACCGAACAGACAACTCAGGGGCAGGACGATGACTCCCATCTGCAGGCAGGCCATGATGCTGACGGCGGTTTCTACTCTTTGCGGTAGCAAACAAGCGACCACATCGCCGCGTTGCACCCCTTGTTGTTGCAAGAGATTCGACAATTGATTGGCGCGCGTCGCCAATTGCGCGTAACTGGTGCGTGTGTGTTTACCATCGGCCGTGGCGCTGATGATGGCGCAGCGTTGCGCTTCATCTTGCCAGCGGCGGCAGCATACTTCGGCGATATTGAAGTGTTCCGGGACATGCCAGCGGAATTCTTGGTACAGTTTGGCATATTGATCGGGCAATGATTTGCTGCTCCCGGCAGGGATAGAGTGTGCTTTCATGGAGTCTCCGCTATAATTATCGAACGGTCGTTCTATTGTTCTTTTGCATCAGATTTTTGCTACTGCAACTATCTTCGCATGCATTTGCCGCTTTTTTTCATGAAAAATATTAATCTGCCATGACTCCTTCAAATTCGCCCGTACATCGACTGTCCCGTTCGGAATTTTTACCCATTCGTGGTTTGCAGTATCATGTGCGGCAGTGGGGGCGCGTCGGTGCGCCGCCCATTGTGATGCTGCATGGCTGGATGGATGTGTCGGCCTCGTTTCAGTTTGTAGTTGATTGCCTGCAGCATGATTGGCATGTCATCGCTCCCGATTTGCGTGGTTTCGGTTTGACCGAGGCACCCGGCAGCGACACCTATTGGTTCCCAGATTATCTCGGTGACCTCGATGCCTTGCTCGCGCATTATGTGCCCGAAGGAGCGGTGAATTTGCTTGGTCACAGCATGGGGGCCAATGTGCTCGGTTTGTATGCCGGTGCGCGCCCGGAGCGGGTGCGTCGCTTGGTTAATCTGGAAGGTTTTGGTATGCCGACTACGCAGCCGCAGCAAGCCCCCGGGCGCTACCGAAAATGGCTCGATGAATTGCGCTCACCGCAGCAGTTGCGCACCTATGCTTCAGCGCAAGAGGTGGCGGCGCGACTGCAAAAAACCAATCCACGTTTATCCAATCAACGTGCGGCATTTTTAGCTTCGTGCTGGGCGCGTGAAAACAGCGCCGGACGCTGGGAAATTCTCGGCGACCCGGCGCATAAACAGAGCAGCCCCTTGTTGTTTCATGTCGAAGAAGTGCTGGCATGTTGGGAGCAGATCAGCGCGCCGGTGTTGTGGATGGAGGCGGAACAAACCGATATTTGGAACTGGATGGGGCCGAAACCGACGGCGCGGTTGGAAATTGATCGGCGTCTCAGCCATTTACGCGATCTCAAGAAAGAAATGATTGCTGATGCCGGTCATATGCTGCACCATGACCAGCCCGAATTACTGGCGCAATTGATCGAAGCATTTTTCATGCAAGGCGATGGCGTTTGACAGGAGAAAATTTGCTCATATCAGATTTCAGCGATGTCGGCGCGGCCGATGATACCCGCTTTAAGCGCTGTTTGGTGATGGCCGGCGGCGGCTTTCGCTTCGGTTATTACCTTGGCATGATGGCCGCTTGCGAACGGCGCGGCAAAACCCCGGATTTGCTGTTGGCCAGCTGCGGCGCGGCGATTGCCGCGACCATTATTCGCCATTTACCCGATAACGCGGCGCGCTTGGCGTGGTTGACGACGCCGCAAATGCACGCGTTCTGGTGTGCTTTACAGGCCAATCCTTCCAAGACTTTGCTGGGGGCGATAGGCGGCGTGCTCGAGCGCGCGCTGCGTGCCAATGATGCCAAGCTGATCCCCGATTTGTTTGATGATTACCTGTTTGATATTCCAGCGCGCTTGCCGCTGCCGCCGGACAGCGGCTATGCCGGTTCACCCGCGCTGGCCGTGATTGCCGGGCGCTTATTGTACCAAGCGCACGAGGTCGGGACGCTGCGCGGTGAACGCAAGTTGTTTGTCGAAACCATCTTCGCCGAGGCGCGCGTGGCCACGCTGTTGCGCGGCATGCAGTCGCCGTTGGCCGATCCCGGCTGGGGCCGCAGTACGGTTGCCAGTGACATCGAAGTGCTCAGTGGTGTCGCTATCAACGATGCGGTGCGTGCTTCGATCGCTGATATGTATTATTTTCGCTGTCACCAAATCGGTAGCGAGCATTATCTGGGTGGCGTGATCGATTTGTTTCCGCTCGAAGTGGCGCGGCGTTTGGCTGCAGAAGTGATCATGGAACGTAAGGGTAAATACAATCACTTGGTCGATTTACCGGCCTTACGATTAGTCTTAGGCATACACGGAAATCGCCGCTTGAGTCAGGTGTTAGCACAAGCGGCCGAGCACTGGATCGATACCGCCGATATGGAGCGTGCCTTGGTACGCCATCAAATCAGCAAGCATTTGCAGTGGCGGCGCAACCGACTGGCACTGCGGGTGCCACCGAGTCTGGCTGAATTCACTGAAATGGTCAGACTGCAGTGGGAATATGGGTATGCGCGCGGCTTGGATGGCCTGACGCGTTGAGCGAGTAAGGCGCTGTGCCGGTTTACGCGCTACGCCGCAGCGCATCATTCGAGGCGATTTCGCGTTACACTGATGCTTCATTTTAATCTGCCTCTTTTATTGATATCCGCTCCGACCATGACCGATCACACTGCATATGGCTTTACCACGACGATTCTCCACAGCGACCGCCAAAAACCGATAGAGCATGGCTCGGTGCATAAGCCGATTCACAGCTCGGTGATGTACGGCTATGGCGATGCGCGCGATTTGGCGGCGGTATTCCAGGGTAAGCAAGCCGGTTATCGTTATGGTCGTCAGGGTAATCCGACGGTGACGGCGCTGGAAGAAAAAATCAGCAAGATGGAAGATGCCACGGCTTCCTTGTGTTTTGCCACCGGCATGGCGGCCATCGGTGCTTTGTTCCAGGCTTTGCTCAAGGAAGGCGATCATGTGGTGTCGTCGAAATTCCTGTTTGGTAATACTAACAGCCTGTGGCAGACCGCCGCCGGGCAAGGCATTCGCCTCGATATGGTCGATGCCACCGATGTCGCCGTGGTCGAGGCGGTGCTGACGCCGGCCACGCGCATGGTGTTTGTGGAAACCATCGCCAACCCGCGCACCCAAGTCGCCGATCTGGAACGGATCGGTGCGCTGTGTGCCGCGCGCGGCATCTTGTTTGTCGTCGATAACACCATGAGCTCGCCGTATCTGTTCCGTCCCAAGGCGGTTGGTGCGGGTCTGGTAATCAATTCGCTCACCAAGTCGATTGCCGGTCATGGCAATGTTCTCGGTGGCGCTGTTTCCGATACCGGCGTGTTCGACTGGAGCACGTATCCACATATCGCCCCGAACTTCCGCAAACAAGCCCCGCAGCAGCAGGGGATGGCGCAGTTGCGGGCCAAAGCCTTGCGCGATTTCGGCGCGAGTTTGTCACCGGAAGCGGCGCACCAGATTGCCATCGGTGCGGAAACCATGGCTTTGCGCATGGAGCGCAGCTGTGCCAATGCGCTGGCGCTGGCACAATTGTTGGCCGCTGATCCACGGGTAGCGGCGGTTTACTATCCGGGTTTAGCCAGTCATCCACAACACGCTCTGGTGACGCAGCTGTTTCGCGCCGGCGGCGCACTGCTGAGTTTTGAGCTGCAAGCCGGGATAGATTGTTTCGATTTCCTCAATCATCTGAAGATCGCGATCAATGCCACTCATCTCGGCGACACGCGCACCCTTGTGATTCCGGTCGCGCACACCATCTTCTTTGAAATGGGAGCCGAACGGCGTGCCGACATGGGTATCGCCGACGGTTTGATCCGGGTCTCGGTTGGCATTGAAGATAGTGCCGATTTGTTGGCTGATTTTGCCCGGGCGCTGGCACAGGTCTGAGCGTGCTGTAAATGAGGAGCTTATGCTGAGACTTTCTTGGCGCATGACGATGCGCGACTGGCGTGCCGGTGAATTGCGATTTTTATTACTGGCCTTGATGATTGCCGTCGCTGCTTTGTCGTCGGTCGGGTTTTTCACCGACCGTTTGCGCAGCGGTTTGCAGCGTGATGCGCATCAATTGTTGGGGGCCGATTTATTACTCAGCGCCGACCAAAATCTGCCAGCGGCTTGGCGCACGGAGGCGCAGCAGCGTGGCTTGCAAACCGCCGATACGGTGGTGTTTGCCAGTATGGCTATCGCCGGTGAGGGCGATGCCGCGCGCACCCATCTGGTTTCACTCAAGGCGGTCAGTCCTGGTTATCCTTTGCGCGGCACCTTGCTGTTGCAAGCGCCTGGCGGTGCGAGTAATCCGCAAGTGTCTGGTAACGGCGGTCCGGCCGCTGGCACGGTCTGGCTCGATGCTTCCTTGCAACAGGCCTTGGGTTTGCAACTCGGTGAGCAACTGCGCTTGGGTGAGCAGCGGCTGCGATTTGTTGCGGTCATTGGCAATGAGCCCGATCGCGGCGCTGGATTCATGAATTTTGCGCCGCGCGCGATGATTGCGCTGAGTGACTTGGCCGGCACGAATTTGGTGCAGAATGGCTCGCGCGTGACCTACCGCTTATTGATGGCCGGCATGCCGACGGCGATTGCCGAATACCAAAAACAATTGCAGCAAAATATTGCTATTTCGCAACAGAAGGGTATCAGTGTGGAATCTTTGGCCAATGGCCGGCCCGAGATGCAAGCCACGCTGGATCGGGCCGAACAGTTTCTGGCCTTGGTCAGCCTGCTCTCGGCGATGTTGGCGGCGGTTGCCATCGCCATGGCGGCGCGCCGCTTCATGCTGCGCCATCTTGATGCCTGTGCCATGCTGCGTTGCCTTGGTTTGACGCAAAACCAAGTCACGCTGATGTATCTGAGTGAGTTTTTCTTGCTGGGAGTCATAGGTAGCGTGGCCGGTGTCTTGCTCGGTTATGCAGGGCACTATGTTTTGCTGGAATTATTGCAACAACTGGTGGCCAAAGATTTGCCGGCGGCGAGTTGCTTGCCGGCTGTTTTGGCGGCCGCTACCGGTTTGCTGCTATTGCTAGGTTTTGCTTTGCCACCAATTTTGCAATTGCGGAATGTGCCGCATAATCGCGTCATGCGCCGTGAAGCTGTGCCGCCGCAAGCATTGAGTGTGCTCACCTACGGTCTGGGCTTGGCGATGTTTGTCGGCTTATTGCTGTGGCAAAGCGCCGATCTCAAACTCGGTTTAATCATCGCCGGTTGTTTCCTCGCGTCATTGGCACTGTTCGCCTTGTTGGCGCTGGCGGCGTTGCGCTTGCTCAAGAGTGCGCGCAATCTGTGGCAAGCGGCCAGTTGGCGCTTTGCCGTCACGTCTCTGCAACGCCGACCCGGCGCGACGGTATTGCAAATCGTTGCGCTGGCGCTGGGCTTGATGGCCTTGCTGTTGCTGACGGTAGTGCGGGCGGATTTGATTTCGGCTTGGAAGCAAGCGACTCCTGCTGATGCTCCAAATCAATTTGTAATCAATATCCAACCCGAGCAAACCGAACAAATTGCCGCTCGCTTGGCCCGCTTCGGCGCACCGCAAATGTATCCGATGATACGTGGTCGCCTGATTGCGCTCAATGCCCAGCCATTGACGGCGGCGCAGTATCCGGAAGAGCAAGCCAAGCGCATGCTCGAACGCGAGTTCAATCTTTCGACCATGGTCGATTTGCCGCCGATGAATCAGATCACGGCCGGTCGCTGGTATGACGATGCCCATGCCGCGACGGCGGAAGCTTCAGTCGAAGAAGGCATTGCCAAAACTTTGCATCTCAAGTTAGGCGATGTGTTGCGCTTTGATGTTGCCGGCCAGCAGATCAGCGCCACCATCACCAGTTTGCGCAAGCTTGATTGGAGTTCAATGCGCGTCAACTTTTTTGTCGTCATCAATCCGCGCGCACTCAGTGATTTTCCGCAAACTTGGATCACGGCCTTTCATTTGCCACCGGGGCAAACTGACTTCGTCAACCGACTCACGCTCGATTTTCCGAATCTGACCGTGGTCGATGTCGGTGCCATGCTACGCCAATTGCAGGATGTCTTAGATCAAGTGATCACGGCGGTGGAATTCTTGTTCTTGTTCACTTTGGTATCGGGTGGCTTGGTCCTGTATGCGGCGCTGGCTGGTACGCAAGATTTGCGGCAGCGTGAAACGGCTTTGTTACGTGCCCTCGGTGCCAGTCGTCGGCAATTATCGCAAGCGCAATGGCTGGAGTTTTTACTCGTCGGCAGTTTGGCTGGCTTTTTGGCGGCGGCCGGTGCCAGCGCCACGGGTTGGGGTTTGGCACACTTCAGTTTCCATTTTCCATGGGTATTTTCACCTGTGGTTTGGCTAGTTGGCATCGTTGCCGGGGCCGCATGTGCTTGGTTGGGTGGCTGGCTGAGTTTACGTCAGGTATTGAATCAAGCACCCTTGCTCAGTTTGCGTCAAGTCTGAGCGATATTACCGTTTTTTTGAGGAAACCATGTCAGAACAATTAATCCGTTTATATGTTGATGCTGAGTACAGCAGCCCGTATGCCATGTCTGCCTTTGTGGCTCTGCACGAAAAAGCCCTGCCATTTGAATTATGCACGCTCGATTTTTCTGCGCGCCAGCAGCATGCGCCGTCCTATGCAGCCAAGTCCTTGACACGCCGTGTCCCTACGCTTGAACATGGTGATTTTTCTTTGTCGGAATCGTCGGCCATTTGCGAATACTTGGAGGAGGTTTTCCCGGCTGTCGCCTTGTATCCGCAACAGTTGCAGCAACGCGCACGCGCACGCCAAGTGCAAGCTTGGTTGCGCAGCGATTTAATGGCACTGCGCAACGAACGCAATACCATGGCTGTATTTTACGGCAAGAAATTTCCGCCCTTGTCGACTGCCGCCGTTGCTGCTGTAGAGCAATTGGTCTACGTTGCCGATGCCTTGCTGGGCGAGGGCGCTGAGCATTTGTTCGGTCAATGGAGTATTGCCGATACCGAGATGGCCCTGATGCTCAATCGCCTGCACTTGCATGGCGATGCTTTAGCGCCGCGCTTGGTACGTTATGCCGAGGCGCAATGGCAGCGCCCCTCGGTGCAGCGTTGGTTGCAATATATCGCGGCGCGCAGCTTGTGATGTCATTAGCCCCCAGCACTGATTCGGCAGCGCTCGACAGTGAGCCGGAAAATTTGTATGCACGCATCGGCGGCGCGGAAACATTGCGCGCGCTGGTAGATCGCTTTTATGATTTGATGGAGTTGGAAAGCGAATTCGCATCCTTGCGTGCCATGCATCCGACCCCGCTCGATGGCTCCCGCGATAAGTTGTTTGCATTTTTATCGGGTTGGATGGGCGGCCCCGATTTGTACATCAGTCAGTTCGGTCATCCGCGCCTGCGTGCGCGTCATTTACCCTATACCATCGCCAGCGCCGAGCGCGACCAATGGCTACGTTGTATGGCGTGGGCGATGCAAGATGTCGCGTTGGCCGAGGATTTGCAATTGCACCTGATGAATTCGTTTTATCAGACTGCCGATTGGATGCGCAATACTCCCGGATGAATGGAATTATTCGATGAATACAGTTGAAATCATCATACTGGTCGTTTTGCTCTTGCTGTTATTGCTGCAGCTCGCTTTATGGCGACGCCCATCACAGTCTGGCAGCGCGGCGGCGGAATTGATGGCATTGCAAAATTTTTTACAAAACGCACATCAGCAGCAAATGCACAACGAAGAGCGCAGTGAACGTTCGCTGCGTGAGCAGATACAAAACACGGCACAGGCGACACGCCAAGAGTTGGCTGCGAATTTCGGTCGTTTACAGCAGGGCTTGGCGACACAATTGAGTACCGTCGCGACCATGCAGAAGGCGCAAATCGATGGCTTTTCCGTACAGATGGCGGCGCTCACGGAAGGCATGGCGCAGCAACTCGAACACATGCGCCAAGCTCTGATACAACAGGGGCTCAGTGCACGCGAAGAGCAGGCCGGCAGTTTGAAAGGCTTCGCCGACACGCTCACACAAACCCTCAATACCCTGACCGAATCGAATGCCGCACGCATGCTGGAAATTCGCAGTACGCTGGAACAAAAAATCAGCCAATTGCAGTTGGAGAATGGTGCCAAGCTCGAAGAGATGCGCCGCACGGTCGATGAAAAATTACATGCCACGCTGGAACAGCGGCTGGGAGAATCGTTCAAACAAGTCTCGGATCGGTTGGAGAAAGTTCATCAAGGTCTGGGTGAGATGCAGCAGTTAGCCATCGGTGTAGGAGATCTGAAACGGGTGCTGACCAATGTCAAAACGCGCGGCACTTGGGGTGAAGTGCAGCTCGAGATGGTACTCGAACAAATGCTCACGTCCGAACAATATGGCAAGAATGTCGAGACCATACCGGGCAGTGGCGAGCGCGTCGAATTCGCGATCAAATTGCCGGGTAAAGAAGAAGGTAAGCAGCCGGTGTGGCTGCCGGTTGATGCGAAATTCCCTAAAGAACAGTACGAACGTTTGCTCGATGCGGCCGAGCGCGCCGATGCCGATGGCGTAGCGGCGTATGGCAAAGAACTGGAACGGGCGATTCGCAGTGAAGCCAAGACGATCGCCGAAAAATATCTGTCGCCACCCTTGACCACCGATTTCGCTATCTTGTTTTTACCGACTGAGGGTTTGTATGCCGAAGTCATGCGCCGTCCCGGTTTGGCCGATGAATTGCAACGTACTTGCCGCGTCTCGATCGCCGGACCATCGACCTTGTCGGCACTGTTAAACAGTTTGCAAATGGGTTTTCGCACCTTGGTATTGGAAAAACGCTCGTCGGAAGTGTGGCAGGTGCTGGGCGCGGTGAAAACTGAGTTCGGTAAATTCGGTGAAATTTTAGCCAATACCAAAACGGCACTCGAGCGTGCCGCGCGCAATATCGATCAGGCTGAAGTGCGCACCCGGCAAATGACGCGTAAATTAAAACAGGTGGAAGCCTTGCCATCGGAACAGGCGCGCCAGATACTCGGCGTAGTGGATGCGACGGCCGAGTCAGACAGCACCAATTAATTGGCTGTGTGACTCAGGCGTGCAGGTCTGTTACAGCGTTTGTACGGCGCCGGTGATGACTACTTGGGTCACTGGTGCGGTTGGCAAGCTGCCTTGTACTGAGGTTGGTACAGCACCGATCGCATCCATCACCGGCAAACCGCTGACTATCGTGCCGAAGACGGTATAGCCATAGGTGGCGGCGGCTGTGGAGGTGGCCGCGACCGAGTCATAAATGGCGCTGTTATCAATGCGGTTGAAATAGAATTGTGAAGTCGCCGAATTGACATCGGTGCCGCGCGCCATACCGATGGTGCCACGGACATTGCTCAGACCGCCTTCAAATACGATAGACGATAAGGCTGGCAATAACTGCAGACTGGTGTTGTAACCGCCGCCCTGAATCACGGTACTGTCGACTCGGTGGAAAATTGAATTGGCATAGGTGCCGGCCTCAACATAATTGAGGAAGTTGTCGACCGTGACCGGTGCTTTGCCCGGATTGAGTTCGACTACCATTTTACCCATATTGGTGGTCAAGGTCACTTGCGGACGGTTGGCCAGGGTCGATGTCAGGGTGGCGAAGTAAACCTGGGCGCCGGCGCTATTGGTCACGGTGGCATTGAAGGTGCCGACGGCGATGATTTTACACAGGAAGCTGCGCTTGGTGGCGGTGCCGCCAGTGACTTCACCGATGCTTAAGCAGCCGGGGTTGGTGACGGTGAGGCCCTGGGTAAGATTTTGACCGATGATGGTCATGGTGGTGTTTTTGCGATAAGCGACTTGATCGAAGCTGACGCTGCTGACGGTCGCCACGACGCTGCTGCTGCTTTTCGAACCGCCGCAGCCGCTCAGCAATGCCAGAGATGCACACGCACCCAAGAAGTAGGTTGAAGCTTTCAAACGGTTCTCCATAATTAACAGGTAATGATGCCGCCCGCAGTGCGATGCGCGCTTCGTTTTGAAGCACCGGCATCCAATTTACGAGATCGCATAGTCAAGAAAAATGAATTGTACTGTGCTTGCTGCACTTTTTCAGTTTTTCTTACGCAATTTATTGTCACATTGAGTGACAAGTGTTTGGTGTCATTGGTTTTTTGCAGCCGATTAGGCCTGAATTTGAGTCGGTATCATTACCCTAATTGGTGGCCACGTCATTCCTGCGCGCTTTTGGCAGGAACCCAGCGACGTTCGTGGCTAACTGAAAATGCCAGATATCATCGTGTTTTCAGTGCTGAAAACGACGCTGGGTTCCCGCTAAAAGCATGCGGGAATGACGAGGCTGTGGCGCGCGGGAAAGACGCGGTATGCGGTGTTTCAGATGTAAAAAAATGTCCGTCCGACTTTTGCGACAGCCTCTGAAGCGAAAGGATTGTCTACTGGATCCATGCTTTATACTCATGCTGGAGGCGCGCAGCCCTCCCTGGTCAACCCGGAGAAAAACGCAGGCAGTAGCACAGCGGCTGGCAGGTCTACATCAAGCCTTCGAACAAGATGACGCGTACCGTATCACCGGCGGCAACCTGATCTTGTTCGTGATCGAGCACGATCATGCAATTGGCTTCGGCCATTGAGCGTAGAATGCCGGAACCCTGCGCGCCGGTGACGCAGACTTCGAGTGCACCGCTGGCATTGTTGCTGACGATGCCGCGTTGGTATTCAGTGCGTCCGGGCCGTTTCTTGATCGGCTGAGGGCTGATCGCTGCCACCAGCGGCAATGGAGCAAGGTGCGCCCCGGCCATATGCAGCAAAGCTTGGCGTACAAAAAACAGAAATGTCACCATCACCGCTACCGGGTTTCCAGGTAAGCCGAACAAATAGGCACTCTGACCCTGCGAGTGGATTTTACCGAAAGCCATAGGCCGACCCGGGCGCATGCCTATGGTCCAGAATGCCACGTCGCCAAGTTCGGCCATGATTTGCTTGGTGTAATCGGCGGCACCAACCGAGACACCGCCTGAGGTGATGATGGCATCGGCGTTTTCGGCCGCACAAGCGAGCGCGGCGCGTAAGGCGGCCGGATCATCGGCTACCACACCCATGTCGATCAGTTCACAGCCTAAGCGCGTCAGCATGCCATGCAGGGTGTAGCGATTGCTGTCGTACACGCAGCCTTCGTCCAGAGTTTGCCCGAGTGAGCGCAATTCATCCCCGGTAGAAAAGAAGGCGACGCGCAAACGTCGCTGCACCGGCACTTCGGCGATGCCTAGCGAAGCGAGTAAGCCGAGATCGGCCGGGCGCAAGATTTTCCCTTTTTTCAGGGCGGTTTTGCCGATTGCCAGATCCTCTCCGGCCAGTCGGCGGTTGTCACCGCTGCGTACCACTGCGGCGCGCACACTGATCGCTTCGGCATCGGCAGCGTGGGTGAATTCTTGTGGGATCACGGTGTCGCAGCCAGCCGGCATCACCGCCCCAGTCATGATGCGCACGCACTCGTCTGGCTCGACCGAACCGTGGTAAGCGCGCCCGGCAAACGCGCTGCCGACGATGCGAAAGCGCCGCTCGCCTTGCTCTGGCAATTGTGCGCCCACCACGGCGTAACCATCCATGGCGGAGTTGTCGTGTGCCGGCACATTGATGGCCGACTGGATATCCTTGGCTAACACCCGACCCAGTGCGCTGCGCAGGGCTAACTGTTCCACTGCCGCGATCGGCGTGATGAAACCTTCAATGATGTCCTGCGCCTGGGCGACTGGCACAGCCTGAGGATCATAATCTGCCAGGCAACTGAGTACGTCGTTGAGTTTGGCGTGGGGCAGGAGAGGGAGCTTCATTCGAATTGTCGCAGTTCTTGCAAAGTGTTGAAATTACGAAAGGCGGTATGATCGTCGAACAAGACTTCGGCTACGCGTAAGGGGGCAAACCAAGCATCGACCTTGCGACCGCCAGTGCGCAAGAACTCACTCAAATCGTTAAGTAAGGCAGTTTTTACCAGAGCGAATACCGGATGCATTTGGCGGCGCGTGACGCCGTCTTCGCTTTCCAGCGTAACGGCGACGGCGAGGTCGGCATCGTCTGCCAGCAGGCCGGCGCTTAAGCGGCTCGCCAGATCATGTGGCAGTAAGGGGGAGTCGCATGGCACGGTGAGCAAATAAGGGCTATTGCAATGCAGTAAGCCTGTTTGCAAACCGGCCAAGGGACCGGCAAAGCCGGTCAAGTGGTCGGGCCACACTTGGGTGCCGAAGCTTTCATAGGCCGCCAAATTTTGGTTGGCATTGATGATTACCTCGCCAACCTGAGGGTTGAGGCGCAGCAAGGCATGCAAAGCCATCGGCGCATTACGGAAGGTTTGTAAACCCTTGTCGATCTGCCCCATGCGCGTGCCGCGCCCGCCCGCGAGTATCAATCCGGTTATTTGTTGTGCATCAATCGTGTTCATGGCGGTGCGTTTGAGTAAGTGGAGTAGGGGGCAGGTCAGCCGCCGATGTAAGACATTTCTATCTGCGTGCGCTGGGCTGCCGGGTCTTGCTGGCTGCGTAATTCTGAATAGCGATCGCTGCGCTGTTGCCAGATACCAGCGATGACATTGGCGATGAGCAAGTCGCTATGTTGTTCCGGTCCGCGTAACAATGCGCGCAAATCATGACCGGCGCTGGCGAACAAGCAAGTGTACAGCTTACCCTCGGTGGATAGCCGGGCGCGACTGCAATCGCCGCAAAAAGCATGGCTGACGCTGGAAATAAAGCCGATTTCAGCGTGTCCGTTGCTGTGCTGCCAACGCTCGGCGGTTTCGCCGCGATAATTGGCCGGCAGCGCCACGAGCGGCATGCCGGCGGCGACGATGCGCTCGACCAAGTGCTGTGAGCTGATGACTTCTTGTTTTTGCCAAGCGTTGGAGGTGCCGACATCCATATATTCGATCAGGCGCAAGATATGCGGACTATCGCGGAAATGGCGCACCATCGGCACCACTTCAGCATCGTTGACCCCGGCCTTGACGACCATATTGATCTTGATCGGCCCCAGACCAGCCGCCGCCGCAGCGTCGATACCGGCCAGTACATCGGCGACGGCAAAATCGACATCATTCATGCGACGGAAAATTGTTTCATCGAGGGAGTCGAGCGACACGCTCACGCGGGTCAGACCGGCTTCTTTGAGCGCGCGGGCTTTCTTGGCCAACAAAGAGCCATTGGTCGTGAGCGTCAAATCGGGTGCCACACCGTCGACGGTGCGCAATTGCGCGAGCATGGCGACGAGTTTTTCTATATTTTTGCGTAACAGCGGTTCGCCGCCGGTCAAGCGCAGCTTGCGCACGCCATGGCTGAGAAAAATTGCCGCGACGCGGGTAATCTCTTCGAAACTGAGCAGGGCTTGCTGCGGCAAATAGGCATAGTCTTGATCGAAAATATGCTTGGGCATGCAATACACGCAACGGAAATTGCAGCGATCGGTGACTGAAATACGCAAATCATGCAGCGGCCGTGCGCGGGTATCGCGCAACTGACCGTCAGGCCGACGCAGTTGTTCTGGCAGAGCGATGTGCGGCGTGCGCTGGCGCGCATCGATGAGGGGGATGACTATTTCCTTCATGGCAGTGCGATTACTCTTCAAACGTTGCAATTCGCAACGATACCACGAGAATGACAGCGCAGTCAGAACCCTGCTTCAAAGCGGCCACTGACAATAGGCGGCCAGTGCGCCGAACACCGCAAATGCCGACAACAAGCTGATGCTGCCTACTTGAAAACGGAACAAGGCCACGCCGGCCACAGCCATCAATGCTATGGCGCGATAGTCGAGTGCGCCGGCCGCGTTTTGGCTGATATGGCTGACAAAAAACAGCGCCAAACTGGCGATGACACCGACCACGGCAGCGGCAATCGCTTTGAGTGGCGCGTTGAGTCGCCATTGTGTACGGCTGGCTTCGACCAGCGGGCCGCCGGCGAGGATGAACAGAAACGAAGGCAGAAACGTGAAAGCGGCCGCGACCAGCGCGCCGAGCAGCGGATTACTGTGAAGCTGCGCGGCACCGAGGTAGCCGATGAAGGCGACGACGATGATCAATGGGCCGGGCGTACTTTCACCGAGCGCCAAGCCATCCATCATCTGGCTGGCGGACAACCAGTGAAAGTGTTCTACGGCATTTTGAAATACATATGGCAGCACCGCGTAGGCGCCACCGAAGCAGAGCAGGGCGGTTTTGGTAAAAAACCAAGTCATCTCGCTGAGGGGATTATTCGGACCGAAACAATATTCTAAGGCTGCCCATGCCAGCACACCTAAGGCGACGCCAAGCGATATGATACGCAGCAAGCCGCCGAGCTGGAAACGTGCATGCGCAGGAGTCGGGCTATTGTCATCGATCAAGGCAGTTGCCGCACTTGCGCTCTTTGCTGTGGCATCGGGCGGAGCGATGGACGCGGCGAATGCCGTGCCGAGCACGGCAGCGACCAACAAAATGAGGGGGAATGGCAAGCTCAGCACAGTGATGGCAATAAACGACAGGATCGCGATCGCGCGCAAGTAGACATTGGTGAGGCTGCGTCGGCCGATACGCCAAGCGGCGGCGCAGACGATGGCGGCGACGGCTGGCCGGATGCCGGCCAGTACGCCATTGATCAAATGATGTTGGCCGAATTGTAAATACAGATAAGACAGCGCGATCAGCAGACCCAGGCTGGGCAAAATGAACAAGATGCCGGCCAAGATGCCGCCACGCGTTTTATGCATCAACCAGCCTATGTAAATGGCTAATTGCGTCGCCTCCGGTCCGGGCAGCAACATGCAGTAGTTGAGTGCGTGCAAAAAACGTGCTTCGGAAATCCAGCGCCGTTTTTCTACCAATTCAGCGTGCATCATGGCGATTTGGCCGGCCGGTCCGCCGAAGCTCAGGCAGCCGAGTTTCAACCAATAAGCTAATGCGCTGCGCAGTGAGACGGTGTCGGACGGGAGGGGGGCTGGTAGCATGGCAGGCGGATTTAGGTAAATTCACAGGCAAAAAAAAACCGGCACGCCTGATTCAGGTGTACCGGCTTTTTCAAGGTATTGCTTAGTGGCGAGTCTCAATCATGACCAAGGGCTCATCAGCCACCACGGCTACCGGCTTACGTACACGCGGTACGCGAACCGGCGGCGCGGTGAGGCTGGCGCTTTGCTGGGCGGCGCGCAGTTTCTCCGGGTCAGTACTGGCGAGTTGCAAGCCAACTGCGTTGAGTACGCTGCTCAGATCGGCTGCCGGCGCGGTCGTTGTAGCAACCGGTGCAACAGCAACCGGTACAACGACGACGGTTTCGATGACGACAGGTGCCGTGACGACAGTTTCAGCAATTACCGGTTCAGCAACGGCGGCTGGCGCAGAGACTGGCTCAATAGCAACAACTTCAGCGACGACAACAGGCTCAGCTACCAGCGTTTCCACTGTCGCAGCTGCCTGAGTCTCAAGCACTGCTGCTGCGACTGGAGTAGCTACAACAGCTGCAGCGACAGCGATGGTAGCCGGTGCGGCTACTGCTGTGGCAGTAACTTCAAGCGGAGCAGCAATCGTTTCTTCTACCACTACGCTGGTCGGTGCGACGACTGGCCTTGGTTCGGCTATCGTTTCGACAACCTCTGCCACCACGGCAACCTCTGCCACCACGGCAACCTCTGCCATCACGGCAACTGCTGCGACTGCCGGTACCACTGCGTTTGCTGCCAATGCAGCAGCGCTGTGAGCGTTGGCAGCTTCGACTGCGGCGGCAACACGGGCAGCCACGGTATCGCCATCACCGGAGACGATTTCTTCTGCGACATCGCTGTCGTTGATCAATTCGCCTTGTTCGTTGAGCTCACCTGGCTCACGTTCGCGACGATTACGATTGCGACCGCCACGACGACGACGACGACGGCGTTCTTCGCTTTGCTCGGCGTTTTCATTGTCGCTGCTGAGTTCAGGTTGATTCAATGCCGAACTGGCTGGCATTACTTCGACCGGTATTGGATCGTCGTGTTTTTGAATCAAATCATCAGTTTTAACTTCAGTCAGCATCGCTTCTTTGCGTTCTTCACGGCTACGTTGTTGACGTTCGCGACGACCTTCCTGCGGCTCTTTGGCTTCACGTGGCTCACGTGGCTCACGTGGTTCACGCACTTCCCGCGGTTCACGTGGTTCGCGCTCTTCGCGTGGTGGCTTGACGGCTTTAGCCGGACGGGCCGCTTCTGTCACTGGCGCTGCTTTCGCAGCCTCCGTCGTTTTGCTGCCGGCTGGACGCTCTTCACGCTCATCACGGTTGCGACGGCTGCGGTTGCGCGGGTTGTTGCGGGCATTGCGGCTGTTGCGCTCGCGTTCAGCGGTTTTTTCTTCAGCCGTCAGCACCGGTTCCGGGCTGGCGGTAGTTTTGCTGGCACCGAACAGGAAGCCGAACAATTTACCGAAGAAACCAGGTGCCGCTGCCACAGGGGCGACGATAGCCGGTGCCGCTTCTTTGCGTTCCACGATAGGTGCTTGCTCAGGCGTGATGCTCTTGACCATCGCTTCTTGGCGTGGCTTGACATCATCCTTCTGACGTTTGCTGTAACCGATGTCGGTATCGGCTTGCTCGGCCATGGCGTAGCTGGCGTGATGCTCTTCGAGGCGCGGATCGTCATGTTTCAAGCGGTCGAGCTTGTAATGCGGCGTTTCGAGGTGCGTGTTCGGGATCAGAATGACGGTCACGCGATGGCGGGTTTCGATTTTCAGAATTTCGCCGCGCTTTTCGTTGAGCAGGAAGGCGGCCACATCGAC
Organism: Undibacterium sp. 5I2; assembly: GCF_035019605.1. Classification (NCBI taxonomy): domain Bacteria; kingdom Pseudomonadati; phylum Pseudomonadota; class Betaproteobacteria; order Burkholderiales; family Oxalobacteraceae; genus Undibacterium; species Undibacterium sp. 5I2. The sequence goes on from NZ_JASJVS010000010.1 coordinate 36,042, forward strand.
CGGTACCTGAACATGAATCGCCGCCGAGTTTTCTTTCATCGCTTCTTCCTGGATGATACGCAGGACTTGCAGAGCCGATGATTCAGTATCGCGGATGTGACCAGTGCCATTACAGCGTGGGCAGGTAACATGACTGCCTTCGGACAGCGATGGACGCAGGCGCTGACGCGACAATTCCATGAGGCCGAAACGCGAGATCTTCCCCATCTGGACGCGCGCGCGGTCATAGCGCAAGGCATCTTTGAGACGGGTTTCGACTTCGCGTTGGTTCTTGGCGTTTTCCATGTCGATGAAATCGATCACGATCAAGCCGCCGAGGTCGCGCAGACGTAATTGACGAGCAACTTCTTCTGCGGCTTCCAAGTTGGTATTGAACGCGGTGGTTTCGATATCGCCACCGCGAGTAGAACGGGCCGAATTGACGTCGACCGAGACCAAGGCTTCGGTATGGTCGATCACGATGGCGCCGCCCGATGGCAACGGTACCGTACGCGAGTAAGCGGTTTCGATCTGATGTTCGATCTGGAAGCGCGAAAACAGTGGCACGTCATCGCTGTAACGTTTAACGCGATGCACCATATCAGGCATGACATGGCTCATGAATTGCTGAGCTTGTTCGTAAATTTCATCGGTATCGATGAGAATTTCGCCGATATCAGGCTGGAAGTAATCGCGAATCGCGCGGATCACTAAGGAAGATTCCTGATAGATCAGGAATGCCCCTGCGGATGACTTGCCAGCACCTTCGATCGCGCGCCAGAGTTGCATCAGATAGTTTAAATCCCATTGCAATTCGTCAACATTACGGCCTATGCCGGCAGTACGGGCGATGACCGACATGCCGCCTGGCAGGTCGAGTTTATCCATGGTTTCACGCAATTCTTGACGGTCTTCGCCCTCGACACGGCGCGATACACCACCGCCACGCGGATTGTTCGGCATCAACACGAGGTAGCGACCGGCCAAAGAAATGAAGGAAGTCAGTGCCGCGCCTTTATTGCCGCGTTCTTCCTTCTCAACCTGAACCATGATTTCCTGACCTTCACGCAAAGCCTCTTTGATCGAGGTATTGCGCACGTCGATGCCTTCCTTGAAATAGGTGCGGGCAACTTCCTTGAAGGGCAAAAAGCCATGACGTTCTTCGCCGTAATTGACGAAACAAGCTTCGAGCGATGGTTCGATGCGGGTGATGACACCCTTGTAAATGTTGGACTTACGTAATTCGCGACCGGCGGTCTCGATATCAATGTCGATGAGTTTCTGCCCATTGACGATAGCAACGCGCAATTCTTCTTGCTGCGTTGCATTGAACAACATACGTTTCATGTTTTACTCCGTGACCTGGTGGTCATCTTTTGCCGCCTGCTGCATCGCTTCATCGAAGCAGCAAGCAACTGTACTGGTGCCGGGATGTATGCCAGGAACAGAGAGTCGGGAGGGGATGGGGATGCCTGTGGCGCGGCACAATGGCATGGCAACCGTCACCTGCGGCACGCATGCCGAGGGTGAACCAGTCGTGTCATTCTGCGTCGCGCCGGGCGCGTTTGGTTTTGCTGGCGAACTCGAGTGCACATGTCCCCCGCATTGTCTGACTCGGCGCGCTTAAAACAGCGGCTGAGGACAAGGCCAGGCGATGAGCAACTTTGGTGTCAGACCATCTTCTTGTGTTGTATCTGACGGAATCGCTTTCGTTCGCAAAACCGAGGCAAGCATGCTGTGATAACGATAACAGCGTGACAACAGCACTACTTGCCTCTCTATCCTTACTGTCCGAACTTTCTGATCCAAGCTCGTCTGCTATATCGCCCGATAACAACAATTGGCTGCTACCTTGGCGTGCAAATGAGCTTGCATACACATCTTTTCCATCATATTTGCAAACTGGCGAGGCTGATGGACTTGCCCCTGTGTAAAATAGGCGTTTATTCCACTTACACTGCTTTGGCGTAATTGCTGAAGCGAAAATGATTATATATTCAAAATGAAGGACTTAGCGACAATTAATCGGGGGCAGCATCAAAAACAGATGCAAAACACGCTCCCTGAGGCGGCTACGGCCGATTTACCGAAGGTACAACTGCTGACAATCTCGGAAGAAGAGGCGGGTCAGCGCATTGACAATTACTTGTTGCGCATATGTAAAGGTGTTCCGAAGAGCCATGTCTACCGAGTTTTGCGCTCGGGAGAGGTGCGCGTCAATAAAGGTCGCATTGATCAATTATATCGCTTGGTGGAAGGGGATGTGGTGCGCTTGCCGCCAATTCGCATCGCTGCTGCCCCAGCCTTACAGAATGTCCCCAAGCTGGAATTCCCGATTATCTTTGAAGATGCCCAACTGCTGATCATCGATAAACCGGCCGGTGTGGCCGTGCACGGTGGTTCCGGCGTCAGTTACGGTGTCATAGAGCAATTGCGTGCAGCACGGCCAGAGGCCAAGTTTCTTGAACTGGTGCACCGGCTCGATAGGGAAACCTCAGGCTTATTGCTAATCGCCAAGAAACGCACGGCCTTAACTAATTTGCATGAACAAATGCGCGACGGCTTGACCGACAAGCGTTACCTCACCTTGGTGGCCGGCGACTGGAAAAACGCCCGACAACATGTCAAATTGCCCTTGCATAAATATACCACCGCCGAAGGCGAACGACGCGTGCGCGTGCAAGCCGATGGCATGGCCTCGCACACAGTATTTTCGCTCAAGAGAAAATTTGACGAATTTGCGCTGTTGGAAGCGGAACTCAAAACCGGTCGTACCCATCAGATCCGGGTGCATCTGTCAGCGAGCGGGTTTGCGATTGCCGGCGATGATAAGTACGGCGATTTTCCGCTCAACAAAGCTTTGCAAAAAGCCACAGCCACGCGCGGGGCCCTCAAGCGCATGTTCTTGCATGCGCATCAGATCAGCTTCACGCATCCGGAAACCGGCCAAGCCGTCACCTACAATGCACGTTTGCCGGCTGATTGTGAGCGCTTCCTGCTGAGCCTGGTCGGAAAAACTTAATCGTTTATTAATGGTATGATATTTCGATTCAACGAAAACCAAGCCGCCTGTTCATCGTGAACGGGCGTCGCACTTTTATATATGCCAAAAAAGCAATTTGACTTCATCGTCTTCGATTGGGACGGCACCTTGATGGACAGCACTGCGACCATCGTCAAGTGCATTCAAGCCGCCGCCCGCGACCTCGGTTTGCCGGTGCCGGGCGACAGCGCAGCCGCGTATGTGATCGGTTTGTCGCTGCTGCCGGCCATGCAAGCAGCATTGCCCGACATCGACCCGAAATATTACCCGCGTATGGTCGAGCGCTATCGTTATCATTATTTAGCCAAAGACCACGAGTTACCGCTGTTTCCCGGGGTGCGCGAAATGCTGGCCGATTTAACGCAGCAAGGGTATTTCCTCGCCGTGGCAACCGGCAAGAGTCGGGTCGGATTGAGCCGCGCTTTGCATACGGCGAATCTGATGTCGGTGTTCGATGCCACGCGTTGCTCTGACGAAACCTTTTCCAAGCCGCATCCGGCCATGTTGCAAGAATTGAGCCGTGAACTCGGTCAGGAACTGCAACGCACGCTGATGATCGGTGACACCACCCACGATTTGCAGATGGCCAGCAATGCCGGGGCCGCTGCGGTCGCGGTCGAGTATGGCGCGCATGATGCAGTGATGCTGGCGACTTGCCCCTCATTGTATTCGGCCAAAACGGTTGCCGAATTGCATGACTGGCTGACTACCCATGCGTAACTGGAGTTGACATGATTTCCATCGATATCTGTGCTGCTGACGACGTACAAGAAGGCGGCAAGGGCATACGCTTTCCGCTCACGGCCGGCAGCGATGACGCCACCGGTTTTGTGGTGCGCTACGGTGGCCAAGTACATGCTTACCTTAATCGCTGCGCCCATGTGCCGATCGAATTGGATTGGAATCCTGGTGAATTTTTCGAAGGCAGCGGCTTGTACATCATGTGTTCCACCCACGGTGCTATCTACGAACCGGCCAGCGGCCATTGTTCCGGCGGCCCTTGCCGCGGCAGTCGCTTGCGCAAAATTGCCGTCACTGAAACAGACAGCCGCATCGTCTGGCATCCCGATGATTATCTTCAAGCTGTTATTGCTTAACTTCGAAAGAATGTATGGAACCAATTAATGCGTCCGCCACGGCGACCGACTCCGCGCAGCCGTGGGAGCGCCAGGTGCTGGAAAAGCTCGCCTTGGCTACCGTGCGCGAGCAGAGACTCAAGCGCCGCTGGGGTATTTTTTTCAAATTGCTCAGTCTGTTGATTGTGCTGTTCTTTGTGTATCGCTATACCGATCTGATCGACAGCAGCAGTGAACATCCAGGTCACCATACGGCCTTGGTGGAAATCGATGGCGAAATCGATGGTGCCGGCAGTGGCAGTGCGCATGAAGTCATTCCGGCACTCAATCGTGCCTTTGCTGAGCCGGGTGCGATGGCGGTGATCTTGCGCATCAACAGTCCGGGCGGCAGTCCGGTGCAGGCCGGTATGATCAACGATGAAATAGGGCGTTTGCGTCAAAGTTACCCAAAGAAAAAACTGTATGTCGTGGTCGATGAAATCTGCGCCTCGGGTGGCTACTATATTGCCGCTGCGGCGGATGAGATTTATGTCAACAAAGCCAGTATCGTCGGCTCCATCGGGGTCTTGATGGATGGTTTCGGCTTCAATGGCTTGATGAGCAAGCTCGGGGTCGAACGGCGCCTGATGACGGCCGGTGAAAACAAGGGCTTGATGGATCCCTACTCGCCGGTCAGCGACAAACAAAAAGCCTATTCGCAAGCGATGCTCAATGAAATCCATCAGCAGTTCATCGCAGTGGTACGCAAAGGCCGCGGCACGCGCTTGAAAGAAACTTCGGACACGTTTTCCGGCTTGTTTTGGGTCGGCAGCAAGGCCGTCGAAATGGGTTTGGCCGATGGTTACGGCACCATCGATTCAGTGGCGCGCGATGTGGTCAAGGCTGAAGATGTCATCGACTACACGCAGAAAGAAGCCTTGCCGGAACGTGTATTGAGAAAATTCGGTGCCTCGGTTGGTAGTGCTGCTATCTCTGCCTTGGTGAAGGCAAACCGACCCAGCATACATTGATTTTTAGAAATAGTATGCTTGATTTTTTTTATCTTTGAGCCGTGCTGGATAGTTTTAATTGTCTTCCTCGGTTCTGGCAACTGGCATATATTAGGGGCGTAACTGGTTCAAACAAGGAGGCTGATATTGATTCATTTCTTATTCCTTATCTGTGGTAATGACCCGAAGTCCGGTGTTGTTTAGTTGTGCCGGTTATGTACGAACTTGATGGCAGACAATTTGTGTAAGACCTTTGTTCACGCTGCGGCGTGAAACTCAGGGATCTCAGGTCCCTCTTGTGATAGTAAGCGAAGCAACGAAGAGACGTCAGTGCAATGCTGACGTCTTTTTGCTTTGTGCTTTTTGCCATGCACTTCTCGCGCCTTTGTTACAGATCAAGGAAGCACGACAGAATTGCGGTAACATCCTTTCTATTTACACATGCTTTTTTCGAGGTTCTTGCCGATGGCAATTAATTTTTCTCAGTGGTTTGCACCAGCTTCATGGCTGCCGTCACTGAGCCTGCCGAAGATTGCCTGCTACCATTGCGGCGAGCGCATGCGACTGAGTAAGGCTTTGTATTGCAGCTTTGATGGCGGCGAGCGGGCCGTCTGTTGTCATGGCTGTATGGCTATTTTGCACGTGATACAAGAAAACCACATGATTTCCGACTACCTGCGCACCAAGTCGGCTGCGCAGCAACAATAAGAGTCAGCATGCCCGCCCCAGAGTCCACGCTTCCCCCCGTTTTATTGCAAGAAAAACTGCGTCTGTCCGGCATCCGTTGTGCCGCCTGTGTTGCCTTGATCGAATTTCGTGTGCGTCAACTGTGCGGTGTTGCCAGCTTTCGCATCAATGCCGTCAGTGGCCGCGGTGAACTCAGTTGGGATGGCGACAAAACCACGCTCAAACACATCATCGCGGCCATCATCGCGCTTGGCTACGGTGCTTTGCCGGCCAATCAGAGTGATGACGAAGCGACGCGCGCGGAAAATAAAATGGCGCTGTGGCGATTATTCGTCGCCGGCTTCGCCATGATGCAAATCATGATGTATGCCTTTCCCGCTTATTTGGTGCCGCTGCCGCAGATCGATGGCGACCTCACGCCGGATCTCGATAAATTATTAAAAATCGCCAGCATGCTCATTACCGTGCCGGTCATTGGGTTCTCTGCCATGCCGTTTTTCAAGGCAGCTTGGCGCGATCTGCGCAATCGCCATGTCGGCATGGATGTACCGGTGTCACTCGGGATACTGCTGACGTTTTTCGCCAGTGTCTGGGCCACCTTTGAAGGCGGGGCCGTATATTACGATTCGGCCATCATGTTTGTGTTTCTCTTGCTCGGTGCGCGCCTGATTGAAAGCAAGGTGCAAAGAAAAACCAGTACCGCATTGCGCGTGCTGACCGAGTTCGCGCCGTTGACGGCACGACGTTTGTTGCATTATCCGGGCCGGCAAACCGAAACGGTCGATGCCGCAGCCTTGGCCGTCGAGGATATCCTGCTCGTTGCGGCCGGCGAGCAGATACCGGCCGATGGCGTGGTCTTGGAAGGACATAGCGAATGCGATGAAGCGCTGATGACGGGCGAATCGCAAGCGGTGCTGAAAACTGCGGGTGAAAACGTCATCGCCGGTGCCATCAATGTCAGCGGCGCATTGGTGATGCGCGCCCTGCGGGTCGGGCGCGACACTGAATTATCTTCCCTCATTGCGATGATGGAAGCCGCCGCTACGGAAAAACCGCCGATTGTCTTGTTGGCAGATAAACACGCCAGCCGCTTCCTGAGTTTGATACTGATCGTCGCCGTATTGGCCGCCTTGGTGTGGAGCACGATCGATCCGAGTCGCGCGCTGTGGATTGCCATCAGCGTTATCGTTGTTACTTGCCCTTGCGCTTTGTCGCTGGCAACGCCAGGAGTGATGTCGGCCGCCATCGGCTTGATGGCCAACAATGGCGTACTGGTCAAGCATGGTAGAGCGATACAAAGTATGGCGCAGGCCACGCATTTTGTTTTTGATAAAACCGGTACCTTGACCCAAGGTAAGCTGCGCCTGGTGCACACCGAGCCGCAGCGCGCCGTCACCGAGCAAGCTGCTGTGCTCGCTTTTGTCTTGGCCTCCGCCTCGGCGCACCCAGTGGCGCGTGCGATCGCCGATGGTTTGGCCGGGCACAGTCAAGCGGCCGCTGCCGTGGTGGTGGAGGCTTTGCTGGAAACAGCGGGCGGTGGCGTGGAAGCGCGTTGCAACGGTCGCGTGTATCGGCTCGGCAGCATCAGTTTTGCCATGCAATTGCATGGCGCGCCACTGAGCTTGCCACCAGCCATGCAGGCGCAAACCGTTTCGGTGTTGGCCGATGAAGCCGGCGCACTGTTATTGTTTGGCTTGGAAGATAGTTTGCGTGATGATGCCGCGCAAACGATACGACAACTGCAAAACCGCGGTAAACAAATTTGCCTCTTGTCCGGTGACCGTGATGATGTGGTGCAAAGAGTTGCCGCACTCTGCGGTATCAGCGATGCCCGCGGTGGCTTGAGTCCGGGTGATAAATTCGCTGTGGTGCAGGATTTGCAGGCACATGGCGCCATCGTCGCCATGGTCGGCGATGGCATGAATGATGGGCCGGTGTTATCCTTGGCCCATGTCGGCATTGCCATGGGGCAGGGCGCACCGATTTCTCAGACCCGCAGCGACTTGTTGCTGATGTCGAATCGCCTCACTGACCTCGACTATGCCTTTGTGGTCGCCACCAAGGCCTTGCGTTTGATTCGTGAAAACTTGATCTGGGCCATGCTCTACAATGCCGTCGCCATTCCCGCCGCCGTGCTCGGTTGGCTGGCACCTTGGCATGCGGCGTTGGGTATGTCGCTCAGTTCCCTGATCGTAGTCTTGAATGCGCTGCGTTTATATTTGCTGCCGCAACCGCAGCATGTGCTGCTCGACAACTTGGTGGAATCATGAATATCCTCTACTTACTCATACCCTTAAGCTTAGTCATGGTATTCGCCATCGGAGCCCTGTTTTGGTGGGCCATCAATCATCGTCAGTTCGATGAGCTTGATCAGGAAGGGCAGCGTATTCTTGATGATGTGGATGGGTGATGTGCGGGAAAATAAGAATCGCTTTTGACGTCCTCCCCCACCTGGGTAAGCGCGGATTTAATCCAAGCGCTTTGCCCGCACTTCCCAATCCATAATTTGACGCGCTTGCTCAGCAAACACAGCTTCAGTGATGCCATGTTGGGTCAGCGTCGGTGCCTGGTTGAATTGCAGGAAATTACGTGCAATCGACTTACGGTAAGCTGGATCGTAATGATCTTCGAGCAAACTGAGCACGACCTCGGCCAACTGGCCTTGAGACACGCGTACTTTCCATTGCTCTATCCGCTCTTTGCCATGCAAGTGGGCGAGGAAGTCGAGTTGGCGGCAGAATTGCGCCGGGTCGGCGACATAATGCGCATAGTCGGCCAGCAGCAAGGCCACCCGATCGACATTATTGAGTGCCAGTGATACGCACGGTGCGCTGCGCATGCCATCCATGATGGCGGCCGGGACGCGCAAATTACCGACTTTTTTACTTTCGGCTTCGACGTAAATCGGCCGTTGCCTATCGATTGTTCGCAGTAATTGCCAAATCTGGCTTTCAAACATCTTTTGCGAAGGTTGCGCTTGGTCTGGCAATTCACCGAGCACCGAGCCACGGTGTGCTGCCAGTTGCTCAAGGTCGAGTACTTGTTCGCCTAATGCCTGCAAGCTTTGCAGCATACGACTCTTACCGCTGCCGGTGGGGCCGCACAATACACGCCAGGGCAAATTTTCGGCCAATTGCGGCAGACTCAGATTCAGGTGCTGACGGTAGGCTTTATAGCCACCCTCGAGTTGTGCCGCTTGCCAGCCGACCTTGGCCAAGATGTGTGCCATGGAAGCACTGCGGTTCCCACCACGCCAGCAATAAACCAGTGGCCGCCATTCGCGCGGTTTATCGGCAAATTGCTCTTCGAGGTGGCGACCGATATTATGCGCCACCACGGCCGCACCGGCCCGCTTGGCTTCAAAAGACCCGACTTGCTTATACAGCGTGCCGATGCGTATGCGCTCTTCATCGTCAAGTACCGGGCAATTGATTGCGCCAGGCAAGTGGTCTTCGGCAAATTCCGCCGGGCTGCGGACATCAATGATGCTGGAAAATTGTGCTAATTTATCCGTGATGTCAGTGAACTGAAGGATTTCCGGATATTTCATTGGCTGGCTTGTTTCGTTTTCTTCAAGAGGGGGAGCAAGGGCTTCCACACATTGGCCAGCATCACAGGGTGCGCGGTGGCGAGTGGATGAATGCGATCGGCTTGAAATAATTCGCTGCGCTCAGCGATACCTTCGAGTAAAAACGGTACCAAACTGATTTTTTGTTCCTGCGCTAATTTGCCGTATATCGAAAAGAAACGCTCGGTATAGTCTTTGCCATAATTCGGTGGAATTTGCATGCCAACCAGCAGTACCGCAGCCTGGCTTTGTTTTATACTGGTAATCATGGTGCGGAAATTATCTTCCGAGGCGTTCAGTGCCAGACCGCGCAAGGCATCGTTGCCGCCGAGTTCAATGATCACGATATCGGGATTGAGCCGCTTGAGTAATGCCGGCAAACGGCTTCTGCCGCCGCTGGTGGTTTCGCCGCTGATGCTGGCATTGACTACGGTAACGGCCAGATTTTCTTCGATGATCTTTTTTTCCAGCAAACTGACCCAACCTTGTCCTCGAGCCAGACCGTATTCAGCCGATAAACTGTCACCGAGCACGAGCACCGTTTTTGCTGCAGAATAGGCAAAATTCATGCTCAGACTGAGGGCGATGAACATCAGACCGCGTGAAACCAGCAGCTTACATTGATGAGTGGGTATAAAAAACAGCATGACAAGTCCTATGAAAACGCACACAAACAGCATAGAAGTCTATGCCTTGAACAAAAAAGTCGAAGATAGCGGTGGGCAACTGACTATTCTCGATGGTATCGATTTTACCGTGCCAACGGGACAAGCGCTTGCAATAGTTGGTGCCTCCGGCAGCGGCAAGTCTACCTTGCTCGGCATCTTGGCCGGATTAGACTTGCCCAGCAGCGGTCGCGTCAACTTGGCAGGCGTCGATTTGTTTTCTCTGAGTGAAGATGAGCGTGCGCTGTTTCGCAAAGAACAGCTAGGCTTCGTGTTTCAATCGTTTCAATTGCTGATGCATTTGACAGCGCTGGAAAATGTCATGTTGCCATTGGAATTACGCGGTGACCGCGCGGCCCAGCAAAAAGCCACGGCCATGCTCGAGCGGGTAGGCTTAGGGCAGCGTTTGCGCCATTATCCGAAATATCTATCAGGTGGCGAGCAGCAACGGGTTGCTCTGGCGCGCGCCTTTGTCACTGAGCCGGCATTCTTGTTTGCCGATGAGCCGACCGGTAGTCTTGATGCCGTAACCGGTGAAGCCGTGATCGCTTTGATGTTCGAGCTCAATCGTGAACATCGCTCGACCTTGGTGTTGGTGACGCATGATTTGAGCATCGCCGCGCGCTGTGAGCGCACCTTGACGATGAAGTCGGGTCAATTGCTGGCCGAGTAGTGTGGGTCGCGTGTCCGCTTAAGCGCTGGTCACACTGCCATCGAGTTGGTGGCGGCTGATTGTGCCAGCCTCATCGATGGCAATCCAACCGCCGCGCGCCGGTGTGGTGTCGCAGTCCCAATCTGGTAACACATAGCGGCGCCGGCCATCTTGTTCATGCCGCGCCGGCCGGTGCGTGTGCCCATGTATCATGGTGTCGCAGGCGCAGGCCTCAAACACGGCGGCAATCGCAGCTGGATTGACATCCATGATCGCCATTTCCTTTTGTGCTTGCTCGTTCTTGCTATTGCTGCGCATAGCTGCAACGAGTTGCTTGCGTGTGGCTAAGTCTTGCGCCAGAAATTGCTCTTGCCAAGCGCTGCTGCGGACCATGCTGCGAAAGCGCATGTAATCGAGGTCGTCGGTGCAGGCGGCGTCGCCGTGGCAGAGGATGATGCGCTGTGCGCCGGCTACGATCACGCTCGGTTCCGGCAGCAACTGCATAGAAGTCGCTAGTGCAAAGACGCGGCCGATTAAGAAGTCACGATTTCCGCCTATCCAAAACAGTTCCGTGCCGTGTGCGGCCAACTGCTGCAAGGCGCAAACTATGGTTTGATGGTAGGGGTCGTCAAGATCATCGTCGCCGACCCAATACTCGAACAAATCACCGAGCAGATACAGGCGTTTCGCACCAGCGCCATGCTGCGCCAGAAAACGCAAAAAGGCCGCCGTGGTAAGCGGCAGCGCCGGGCTTAAATGGATATCTGACACAAACAGTGCCGCCAGCGGCGCTGCCTGTGTCGACTGGGTCGCGTGCATGGGCAGCAGGTTCGCGTCGCTTAAACGATTTCGGCTTTGAGGATGACGACGTCTTCCACTGGAACGTCTTGGAACATACCGGAACGCGATGTTTTGACCGCTTTGATGATGTCGACGATGTCGCTACCTTCGGTCACTTTACCGAATACACAATAGCCCCAGCCATCTTGACCCGGGAAATCGAGGAAGCTGTTATTGCCAGTGTTGATGAAGAACTGGGCGCTGGCCGAATGCGGCGCGCCGGTGCGTGCCATCGCCAGGGTGTAGCGTTCGTTTTTCAAGCCATTGTTGGCTTCGTTTTCGATCGGTGCCTGGGTGTCTTTTTGCGTCATGCCCGGTTCAAAGCCGCCGCCTTGGATCATGAAGCCGTCGATCACGCGATGAAAAATCGTGCCTGCGTAGTGGCCGGCTTCGACGTAAGCGAGGAAGTTGGCAACGGTTTTCGGCGCTTTTTCAGCATCGAGTTCGATACGGATAGTGCCCAGATTGGTGGTCATAATAACGGCCATGGTATTCCTTAATGAATGATGAAATGAAAACTGGGAATTATTTTATAACAGTCGCCGATTCAATGACGATGTTTTTATTTGGTACATTCGGCATCATATGGCTCTCGCCGGTCGCGCTGGTCTGAATTTTTTCGACCACGTCCATGCCTTGTATCACTTTACCAAACGGTGTGTAACCAGCCGTCGCGGCCAATGCTTGCCGACGCGGCGCAGTGACTATATTACCGCGATAAGTGAAGCTGACCGGGTCGCCGGCCGGGATAATCTGGTGATCGAGAAAATCATTGTCTTTGACATTGATGAAAAACTGCGCCGTCGCCGAATTCGGGTCTTCGGTGCGTGCCATCGCCAGCGTGCCTTTGGTATTTTTCAAACCGTGGTCCAGCGCGCTGCGCGATTCAGAAACGATCGCCGGGCGTACCGCTTTTTCTTTGAAATTCTTGTCGTAACCGCCACCTTGCACCATGAAATTATCGATAACCCGATGAAACAGTGTACCCTTATATTGCCCGCTCTTGACGTAAGCCAGAAAATTAGCGACGGTTTTCGGTGCCGCGTCGGGGTAAAGTTCGATGACAATCTCACCGAGATTGGTTTTGATCGAGACCTTGGGCAGTTCGGCCGCGCCCGCTTGGCAGAAGCTGAGGCCGCACAGTGTACTGCACAAGAGGGTCAAAAATTGGCGACGAATTTGGCTCATGGTAATTTTAGTGTAGGGATGAAAAAATCCGGCACAGCCGGCGGCGAGCAGCCTGCTCAGAGAGCGGCTTCATAAATGATGCGCCATTTACCGGCTTCTTTGAGCCAGTATTGGCGCTTGCGTATGCTCGAGTGGCTCTTGCCGGCTTGGGTTTCTTGGGTAAACGTGCTGACGATGATCTCATCTTTGCCGGGGTAACGGAATTGCGTCACGTCTTTCAATTGTATCAGTGGTGTCGAGCCGAGTTCCCAGATTTGGCGTTGACGCGCAAACCAAGTGTTCAGGTCTTCTGCTTGCATGGTTTTGAAGTTGCGCGAGTAATTGGCGAAAATCCGATTGGCATTCCGACTTTCCATATCGCGCCGCCACTCTTCCAACAAGTTGCTGGCCAACTGTTTATCGGCCGACCATTGCGCACGCGTGATGAATTCCAGATGCTCGCTGATGATCACCGGGGTTTTGCCTATGTCGATGAGCCCGGAAATTTTCATGAAATCGAAATTGGTCAGCACCACGCAGCCGTCGGAGGCGAACGGTGGGCGGCTGAAGCTGGTCGAGGGCATGCCATGCAACCAAATACCGGAACCACTGCGGCCGTTCACCTTATCCCATTCATTCGGGTAGTTCAGGGGCAGAGCACCGGGGCCATAAAAATCGGGCAATTTACTGCCAGACAAGCGGCTGGTGATGTAATACACGCCAACTGGTGTTCTTTGGTCGCCTTCTTTGATCTTATTCAGGCCGAATTTGCCGTGGCTGATGTAATGGTCGCTCAGTAACTTCAACTGTCCGCCGCTGTTTTCATACAGATATAATCTGGCCTTGACGGCGTCGATCACGAGTACCTGTTTTTGATCGTCACGCAATTGCAGTACCGGACTCGGCACCAGATCAGCTGCCGGACGCTCACGGTAAGCTTTGATGCGCGCAGTTGCTTCATCGCGCATATCTTTGAGTTTATCGGCACTGGCACCGGCACCGCCGCCGAAACTGCTGACCGGACGCGAGTGCATGAGTAGCAAATCACCGCGGATTAAATGCGCGAGCTGAAACAGTGGGTACGCGGCGATCAACTGATCAACTTTAGTTTGCGCAGCTTGCAACTCGTTGGCCGCTAAATGTTGATACACTTCGGCGAGCAATTCATCTGGGTTCGGGGCTGCCGCGACACGACTCTCAAAGACCGGCGACTTGCGTGCTTGCGCCTCAGTAAAGCAGACGCTGAGGGCGGCAGCGGCAATGAAGAGCAGGACGTAGCGGCTCAACTTCGTCACCAGCTTGGCAGAAGTAAGGTTATAAGCAAAGAAAGCCATCAACTGCCCGCGCGCTCCTGCTTGATTTGCCATTTACCATCGATTTTGCTCATATTCAGCGTTTTTCGACTATTGGCAGTCAGTTTATCGGAAGTGTAAATTTGGCGAAATTTTACTGTCGCGAGCGAACCATCTATGCTCACTTTTAAGCCTTCAATTTTGACATTGATGCGACCCTTGCCCTCGATACGGTCACGCCGCTCTTCGGCCCAAGCTTTGCGGCTCATGCCTTTCGGGGCTTGAAAATCTTTCGCATAGTACGACAGATAAGTATTGGTTTCTTTATTGCTCCAGGCTTTAGCCCAGTTTTCCACCACTTTGATGACATCGTCTTCATCGCGATCAACCGGCGGACGTGGTTTGACTGGTTCTGTTTTGACCAGCGGCGTCGCTTTGCTCGGTGCCGCTTCGATTTTCGCCGGCGGCACTGGTGTTTGCTTGGCTTGTGCCAACGCCGGTACGGGGGTTGGCAGAGGTGCCGACACGGCTGTTTTGGGATCTGGTTTCGGATTGGTGCCACCGGTCACATTGCCGACCAAATTGTGCACCAAAGTTAATTTTAATTTCGCTACGCTATTACCAGAGTCGAGTTGCAGTGCCTTACCGTAAGCTTGGCTGGCCAGTTTGGCATAGATATCACCGAGGTTTTCATGCGCCGTACTGTAGACAGGATTGGTACGGATCGCCATCTCCAGTGCCGCGCGCGCTTTGTCGTATTGCCCAGCAGATGCGTATAAGACGGCCAAATTATTATACGGTTCTGGCAATTCCGGATAATCATCGGTGAGTTTGCTGAAGATACTGATCGCTTCGACTGTTTTGTTTTGTTCGGTCAGTATCAAGCCTTTAAGAAAACGCAATTGCGCATCTTTCGGACGCGTCGCCAGCGCCCCATCGACTTTCCGTAAAGCTTCGGCAGTTTGGCCAGTTCGCAACAATTTGCTGACGTCGCCGCCCTCATCTGCGAACGACGGCATGGCCGTCAATGCGAGCGACAAGTGGGAAATTACGAAGACACTTCTTAAAATGTGGCGCATGGTGTACGGGTTAGTGTTCTTAGAGTTTGCTGGGGCATGAAATGAAGTAGAGTGTAAAAGCGGCAGCTCAAGCCGAATGTAGCGACAGCAAAGCGTCATCTTATCAAATAAGTGCGCGGGCTTGGGCTTTTACCCCTACAAACATGCGTACTGAGCGTCTCATTATCGTTTTTTTTTATTTATTTTTAACACTGAGCGGCGCAATCTGTTAACCGGAGCAGTCACCTCTCCGCGCCGCAAGCATGCGCCCGCTTCAGTTAGCCGCGCGCTCTTGTTTGATCAGCCATTTGCCATCGGTTTTTGCCAGCACCAGGGTTTTGCTGTTTTTCTCGGTCAATTTGTCAGAAGTGTAAATCTGGCGAAATTGAACGGTTGCCGTATCGCCATTTACGGCAACTTTGATGTCTTCCAGTTTGACTTCGATGCGGCCTTTGCTACCGATACGGTTGCGTCTTTCCTCTACCCAAGTTTTATGCGCTGCGCCGCTGGCCGGTTGAAAATCCGGCGCGTAATGTGCGAGGTAGGCCTCGGTATTTTTTTCGCTCCAAACTTGCGCCCAATTTTTTATCTTACGTATCAGTTCTGCTTGCTCGGGAGCTAAGGTTTTACCGGCATCGGCTTTGGCCTGCAGTTCGACCATACCGACCGGCTTCTGCCCGGTTTGGGTAGCGGTCGGTGGCGTTTTTGCCGCGACTTTCGCATTCGTGCCGCTAGGTGGGTTGCCGACTAAAGTATGCACAAGGGTGGATTTTTGCTTCGCCGTGGCATTGCCAGGGTCGAGTTGCAAGGCTTTATCGTAAGCTTGGCTAGCCAGTTTGGCATACACATCACCAAGATTTTCTTGCGCCGTACCATAAGTCGGGTTGACCCGTATGGCCGACTCCAACGAGCTGCGGGCTTTATCGTACTGGCCGTTGGCGGCATACAGAACGGCTAAATTATTGTACGGCTCGGGCAGTTCGGGATAATCGTCGCTGAGCTTGGAAAATACCGTGATGGCATCGCTTGGTTTATTTTGTTGGGTCAGAATCAAACCCTTCAGGAAGCGCATTTGCGCATCTTTGGGATGCAGCACCAGGGCCGTGTCGACTTTGCGCAGGGCTTCGACGGTTTGACCGGCACGGATCAGTTTGTCGATATCACTGACCTCATCGGCAAATGCCGAGACGCTCAAGATAGCCAAGGTCAATTGTGATAGGACGAAGAGCTTCTTTAAAATGGGGCGCATACTATTCTCACTGGTTGTCAGAGCTTGATTGCATAGGGGGCGGCAATGTTATACTCGTGCGTCGCGGCATTGCGCCGGCTAATCCGGCAGGCTGCTCACCTCATTGATACTGATCATATCAAATAAGCACGAAAAATGTGCTTGAAAAGATAAAAAGATGCGAGACGCGTGCACGATGGACGATATTTTGATGTTTTTTCATCAATCTGCGCAGCCGCATCCTCGTAGCCGAGCGCATTGTAGCGTGATTTTCCCTCGTATGCAGGTGGGCTGGCGATTTTAAGCAAAGTAAAATAAGCGAAAATAGGCGACAAAGACAGGATTTCTTTGCTTAACTTCAATTTTTACAAACGAAGCTGGACAGAAAGCTTGTTTTTGATATTTAATCTGCTCCGTTCCGATATTTAAACGACGGCCGTCAGGCTGCGTGAAGTAATATTATTTTTTAATGCGCTGATATCGCTTGCTTTGATAGCGGGCGATGACGCACGCGGAAATCATGGCGCACGCTGGCTTCCGCATGCAGGCAAATTTGCCTGGCGCATTGAATAGCAAGTATTTTCAACTCGTGTGGATTTAAGGAGGCACGATGACTAAAACGACATTCCTGAGCTTTGAGCAATCTATTGCTGAACTCGAAACAAAGATAGAAGAATTGCGCTTTGTTCAAGATGATTCCGCCGTCGATATTTCCGAAGAAATCGACCGCTTGTCTAAAAAAAGTCAGATGCTGACCAAAGACGTTTATGCGAAATTAACGCCTTGGCAAGTTTCTCAAATTTCTCGTCATCCGCAGCGCCCGTACACACTTGATTACATCAATCAAATGTTTACCGATTTTCATGAATTGCACGGCGACCGCGGCTTTGCCGATGATTTGTCTATCGTTGGTGGTTTGGCGCGCTTTAATGGCCAAGCTTGCATGGTAATCGGTCATCAGAAAGGGCGCGACACGAAAGAACGTGCTCTGCGTAATTTCGGCATGCCGAAACCGGAAGGCTATCGCAAAGCGATGCGCCTGATGAAGTTAGCGGAAAAATTCGATATCCCGGTATTTACCTTCGTCGATACCACGGGCGCTTGGCCCGGCATTGATGCCGAAGAGCGCAGTCAATCGGAGGCGATCGGTCGCAATTTGTATGTCATGGCTGAATTGAAAGTGCCGCTCATTACCACCATCATCGGTGAGGGTGGTTCCGGCGGCGCCTTGGCTTTGGCGGTGGGTGACGCCGTGTTGATGTTGCAGTACGCTACGTATTCCGTGATTTCACCGGAAGGCTGTGCCTCGATCTTGTGGAAAACTGCCGAGCGGGCGTCCGATGCGGCTGAAGCGCTGGGTCTGACCGCGCATCGCTTGAAAGCGATGGGCTTGATCGATAAAATTGTCAACGAACCCTTGGGTGGCGCGCACCGTGATCCTAAGCAAATGTGTGCTTTGGTCAAACGTGCTTTGGCCGATACTTTGCGTCAATTCCAAGGCATGAAAACCAAGGATTTGCTGGCAGCGCGACATGAGAAATTGTTGAGCTACGGTAAGTTCAAGGAAACCAAGCCGGCAGAATGAGTCACGGTAGTTCGATGAGCGCCTTGGCGCAGCGTTTTGCGGCCAATTTGGAGGCCGTGTTTGCTGCCGTCGCACCGCTGCGTGGTGGTTTGGCGCTTGCTTACAGCGGTGGCCTCGATTCCTCGGTGCTCTTGGTACTGGCCGCCGCGTATGCGAAACAGCAGCAACTGCCGCTGCATGCCCTGCATATTCATCATGGACTCAGTCCGCATGCCGACGCTTGGTTGGCGCATTGCGCCGCCACCTGCGCGGCGCTGCAGGTGCCGTTTGCATTCGAGCGTGTCAGCGTCAATCGTGGCGATGCTGCCGGCCTTGAGGGCAGTGCGCGCAGTGCGCGCTACCTTGCTCTGGGCCGACTGTGCCTGGCCGCGGATAGCCAGTTTTTAATGGCAGCACACCATCAAGACGATCAGGCTGAAACCTTACTCATGCAAATGTTGCGTGGCTCGGGCGTCGCCGGCTTGTCTGGTATGGATAGTTGGAATACTGCGCCGACCTTGCTCGGTCACCCCACCTTGGTGATGTTGCGGCCCTTGTTGCAAGAATCGCGTGCGAGTTTGGCCGAGTATGCGGCCGAGCATGCTCTGCAACACATCGAGGATGAATCGAACGCCGATCTGCGCTTTACCCGTAACGCATTGCGTCATCAGGTCATGCCCTTGTTGGAAAATATCGTCCCCGGATTTGCTGCCCGCATGGGTCGCGCGGCCCGGCACACCCAAGCCGCGCAAGCGCTGATCGAAGCACTGGCCGCCGACGATATGGCGGCGTGCCGGCTTGGCCAAGGCTTGGCTGTGTCGGCCTTGCAAGCGCTCTCCGATGAGCGCATCAATCATGTGCTGCGTTTATGGTTGGGCCAATCAGGTGCGCGCATGCCATCGACGGCGCGCTTACTGGAAATGCGTAAGCAATTGTTTGCGGCTAAAGACAATGCCCGCATCACCATCTATCATGAAGCCTTGGCGCTGCATCGCTACCAAGGCTGTATCTATGCCGCGCCGCGGCAAGCGCCGGTGCCGCTGCTGGACGAGTACGATGAAGCGCTGCCGGTACTGAGTCAGGATTTTTTTTGGCGCGGCGAGGCGGTACTCGATTTTCCGGCATTTCGTGGGCGTTTGCATTTTCACGCGGCGGAACACGGTTTTGCCGGCGACTATATGCAGCAGCAGTGTTTGACTTTGCATTTGCGCCGTGGTGGTGAGCGACTTAAATTGGCCGCCAACCGACCGACGCGTGATATGAAGAGCCATTATCAGAGTTTGCAGATTCCGTTCTGGATTCGGCAGCAATTGCCTTTCGTTTCCAGCGGTGCGCAGTTATTGTATGCGGCTGGGGTAGGGATGCAGTCGGCTTACTGCTCAGAGCAGCATGGCGAAAAATATGCCTTGGAATGGGTGCCTGATCCCGCTGCGGTGTGAAGATGCGGACGCTACATTTTATTCCTGAATTATTTATTGGAGTGTGTGATGAATAAAACCTCACGTCAAATCGTGCTCGATACCGAAACCACTGGCCTCAATGCGCGCGAGGGCAACCGTATCATTGAAATCGGCTGTGTCGAATTAGTCAACCGTAAATTGACTGGCAATAATTTTCACCAATATATGAACCCGGAGCGCGATTCGGAAGAGGGGGCCTTGGCGGTTCATGGTTTGACGACGGAATTTCTCAGCGACAAGCCGAAGTTTGCTGATATTGCGCAACAATTCTGTGAGTACGTGCGCGGTGCCGAAGTCGTGATCCATAACGCGCCGTTTGACGTCGGCTTCTTGAATGCCGAATTCACCCGCTTGGGCTTGGCACCATTCCAGGAATTAGTCGGCCGCGTGACGGACACCTTGGTGCAGGCGAAAGAGTTGCATCCTGGAAAGCGTAATTCCCTCGATGCCCTGTGTGATCGCTACGAGGTATCGAATGCCCATCGCAAGTTGCATGGCGCTTTATTGGATGCGGAATTGCTGGCCGATGTCTTTTTGGCGATGTCGCGCGGACAAAACAGTTTTGCTATCGATATCGTCGATGAGCCGGTCGCATCGCTGAGCGATGCGCCGGAAATCGCTTTGCCGCTCGGCGACTTATTAGTTTTGCCGGCCAGTGAAGAAGAGTTGCTTCTGCATGAGGGGGTACTCGGAGCCTTGGATAAGCAATTGCGTCAGCCTTGTATTTGGCGCGGCATCTGATTAAGTTGCTTTGTCACTGGTTTGAACAAAAATCCCTGCTCGTAGGGATTTTTTTTGCCTGCGTATGCCGTTTTTGCAGGAAAAAGCAGCTTTCGCTGTTGTGAATTTGCACAAACGGACAAACTTGAAAAATATTTTCAAAAATAATTAAAGTTTTTCCGCCCGCTGCCGTTAAGTAATCAAGTAAAAATATTTTAAATTTATTTTCAAAAGACCCTAAAGTTTTCGAAATCACTGCCGTTAATGTAAGTGAGAGATGAGAATAAGTTCTCTGTTTTTCGCTTAAGCTTTTGATTTTGAATGATATTTTTAAAATCAAGGCACAAGCTCACAACTCAGTCAGGTTGAAACTTTATTTCGGTTTCACCATCAAATATTTCTTGTAGGTATTTATCCTACAGGAATACTCCTATTTTTCCGGAAATAAATACCGACGCACGCCTATACACGGCGTTTTTGCGCTCGCTCACAATCTGTCTCACTGGCAAGAGAATCTGGCCTTTGAAAACGAACGGAGGGTGGGAACATGACACAGAACGATATGATGGCTGAAATCCGCGATGCAAATTTAAGCTACTTAATGCTTGCGCAGCAAATGATTCGGGCCGATAAGGCGACTGCGATTTTCCGTCTCGGTATCGGCAAAGAAATTGCTGATCTGATTGAGGGTTTGAATAATTCGCAAATCCTGAAGTTGGCCGGTTCCAATATGATGTTGGCCCGCTTTCGCTTCGAAGACAGCTCGATACTCTGCATGCTGACTAACTACAATAAAGAGCGCGCGCTGGCCCATTCGCATGCGGCGATTCTGATGGCAGGGCAAGCAGTTGAAGAAATTCATTAATTGTAATTATTAGATTAATTCAATTAACGCAATTAACTCAATAAGCTCAACGGAGACGATTATGGCTGGCAAAAGTGTAGTGAACGAAGCGCATGAAATTCAATTGGCAATCGACCTGGTTAACTTGGGTGCGCGCTTGCAGTTGCTGGAGTCAGAAACATCCTTGTCGCGTGAACGCCTGTTGAAAATTTACAAAGAATTAAAGGGTGTCTCTCCACCTAAAGGGATGTTGCCTTTCTCTACAGATTGGTTCACGACCTGGCAGCCAAATATTCATTCTTCCCTGTTCATGAATATTTATAAGTATCTCAATGAACATGCAGAGATTACTGGCATAGAAGCAATCGTCAAAGCTTACCGCCTCTATCTCGAGCAGGTTGGTTGTATTTCCGCCGATGAAGCCCTGCTGTCTTTGACGCGGGCATGGACCTTGGTGCGCTTTTTTGATGGAAAAATGCTGACATTTGCAAAATGTTGTGAATGCAACGGTCAATTTGTTGCACATGCGCTTGATTTGCACGATCATTACCGCTGTGGCCTGTGCCATGTTCCATCGCGTGCCGGTAAAACCAAGCGAGCTAAAGAGCTTGATGCCGAAATGGAGATGGTCGCTTAAACATTTTCCCGGGGGATCCTTTTGGCATTGCTGTCCGCTGACTCTGTCATTCCTCCTTCTTCTCAGTCTGCGTCGCGCTCTGCCGCTTGCTCGGCCTTGCTGGCGCAATTGCTGGCCTTACTCATTTCAGTGGGCCTGTGCTTTACCCTCAAAGCTGCTGGCGTAGCGCTGCCTCATCCATGGTTAGTCCTACTCGCGCACGCGAGTCTGGCCGCGGGCTTAGCCGCTTGGCGTGGCTTGGCATGGTGGTGGGTAGTGATCGAAGTATTATTTCCGCTCGCCTTCGTTGCCGCCTTGACTTGGCAATTGCCGCCGCTTTTTAGCTTGGCGGCATTTTTATTGCTCTTCATTAGCTTTGGTGCAATTGTTGCCACCCGCGTGCCTTATTACCCCTCTCGTGCCAGTCTCCCCAAACAAGTGCTGGATTTGCTGCCGGCCGAACCATCCTTGCATTTTCTCGATGTCGGCAGTGGTCTCGGCGGGCTCTTGTTTGCGCTCGGCAAGGCGCGTGCGCATTGGCGTTTGAGTGGGATAGAGGTGGCCTTGGTGCCTTGGGCGGTGAGTGCACTCAAGCAGCGCTGGCATCGACAGGACAACGTCGCTTGCCGCTTCGGACGGTATGAAACCCTCGATTTTGCAAAATTTAATGTTGTTTTCGCCTATTTATCACCCGTTGTGATGCCTGAAATTTGGAATAAGGTCCAAAATGAGATGCCGCCAGGGTCATGGTTTCTTAGTTACGAGTTTTCTATTCCCGGTGTTCAGGCAGATTTGATCCTTGAAAGCGAGCAGGGTGCGCCGCCTTTGTATGTCTGGCAGCTCTGATGCGCGTCTGCTGCGCCTCTGCTGTTGTATGGCGAACGTTTTTTTAAAGAAATATTTTGTTTTCGCCATAAATTGCGTCAATAGCAGGTGTTTCCTGTCGGCTGGGCTGATATCATTGCTACAAGCAAGTTCAGAGCCGCGTTTTGAGCGCTTTCTGAAAGCAAATTCTGTTATTTTGAGGAGTAATTTCCGTGTTAGTGATCGTCGGCTATATTGTCGTAATGGGCTCGGTATTCGGTGGCTTCGCCATGGCGGGTGGCCATTTGGCCGTATTGTTTCAGCCCTTGGAGTTGCTGATGATAGGCGGGGCGGCAGTCGGCGCTTCCTTGGTCGGAAATAATGCAAAAAGCCTCAAGGCTACGCTGAAAGCTTTCCCGAGTTTGTTTAAAGGTTCCAAATACACCAAGGGTTTGTATATGGAATTGATGACCATGCTGTTCGACGTACTCACCAAGGTACGCAAAGAAGGCTTGATGTCGATCGAAGGCGATATCGAAAAGCCTGACGACAGCCCTTTATTCAGTAAATATCCAGCGATTGTGCATGACCATCATATGATGGAATTCATCTGCGATTACCTGCGCCTGATGGTATCGGGAAATATGGATGCCATGCAGATCGAAAACTTGATGGATAACGAACTCGAGACGCATCACCATGAATCGGCCGTGCCGGTGCATTTCATCGCCAAGCTCGGTGATGGTTTGCCCGCTTTCGGTATTGTCGCGGCGGTGATGGGGGTGGTGCACACCATGGAGTCGGTCGGGATTCCGCCGGCTGAACTCGGTATCTTGATCGCCCATGCGCTGGTCGGTACTTTCCTCGGTATTTTGCTTGCCTATGGTTTCGTCGGGCCTTTGTCCGGTCTCATGGAGCAGCAACTCGATGAGTCGTCAAAAACCTTTCAATGTATCAAGGTCACGCTGCTCGCCAGTTTGAACGGCTATGCGCCGGCCTTAGCGGTGGAATTCGGGCGCAAAGTCTTGTATTCGACCGAGCGACCGACTTTCAGTGAGCTTGAAGATCATATCAAGCAATCGAAATCAAAATAAGAAGACGGACAAGGTTTTGCTATGGCAAATGAAGAATTAAGGCCGATTGTCGTCAAACGGATCAAGAAGGTCGCCGGTGGTCATCACGGCGGGGCATGGAAAATTGCCTATGCCGACTTTGTGACGGCGATGATGGCTTTTTTCTTGCTGATGTGGTTGCTCGGCTCGACGGCGAAAGGAAATTTACAAGGGATCGCCGAATATTTCCAAACGCCTTTGAAAGTGGCCATGGCCGGTGGCGATGGCAGTGGTGACAGTTCCAGTGTGATCAAAGGTGGCGGTAAGGATTTGAGTTTGCGTGATGGGCAGAACCGTAAAGGCGATGTCGAAATGCAGAAGAAAACTTACAACTTGCAGGCCGCTGAAGCAGCGTTGGCGAAGGTTGACGGCGATCGTTTGAAAGTATTGAAAGCCAAGATAGAGGCGGCGATCGACGCCAATCCCGGCTTGAAACAATTTAAGAACCAGCTTTTGCTCGATATTACGACCGAAGGTTTGCGCATACAAATGGTGGACGAACAGAATCGGCCAATGTTTGCCTCGGCCAAGGCTGATTTGCAACCGTACACGCGCGAGATCCTGCGCGAAATTGGCAAGGCTCTCAATGATGTGCCGAATCGTATCAGCTTGTCCGGACATACCGATGCCTCGCCTTACGGGATCGGTGAAAAAGGCTACAGTAATTGGGAACTGTCGGCCGACCGTGCCAATGCCTCGCGGCGCGAATTGATTTTGGGTGGGATGAATGAAACCAAGGTGTTGCGGGTAGTCGGCTTATCCTCATCGGTTCTGTTTGATAAAAAAGATGCGTTCAATCCCATTAATCGTCGCATCAGCATTATTGTGATGAATAAGAAGGCCGAAGAATCTGCTTCGCAGGATGGTGGATCTGTCGAAGTGATCACGGAGGCAGATGCTGGTACGGAAGTCTCTGTCAAATCAGGAAAATAGCACTGCAAGTCGCAAAACAGAATAAATTACGCAGATAAGGTGCTGAAGATGTCCACAAAGAAATTACTGGGGTCGCAAGTCAAACAATTGTTGTCCGGGGTTTCTGACCACGGTAGCGAACATTTGTCTGAAGTGGAAACCGATTTGGCACAAACGGCGATACTGCTTGGTGAAGCCATAGAGAAGTTAGGTGTCAGTTTTATGGCGCTGCATGCTGCCGTTTCCAAAGAGCAGGAAGAAATCAGCTTGATCATTGGTGGCGGCTATGTGGCACCGGAAAGCGTCGAGCGCTTGCGCTCTATTCAGCTCGAAATTTCCCAGCACATCAATTCGGCGGTGACCAGTCTGCAATTCCAAGACTTAACCAGTCAGCTGATTTCACGCACCATGCAACGTTGCGAAGGTTTGCGTGAAGTGCTTACTGCGCTGGGCGTAGTCAGTCAAGATATCGGCCAAGATACCGATGGTGACGATATCGCGCATTTACTTAAGCAAACCACGCTGCGTTTGGAAAAGCAAAGTGGTGACTTGAAAAGTTTACTGCGCAAAGCGGTGCATCAAAAACATTTGGACAGCGGTGAGATTGAATTATTTTAAACCGCTGGCGGTATCGTCAGACGGCGTGCCAAATACGCACGCGTAACTCTCTGGGCACATGCCTATAATTTGTAAAACGGAGTAATTATGGCCAAGACAATTTTAGCGGTGGATGATTCAGGTTCCTTGCGGCAAATGGTCGCCTTCAGCCTGAAGGCTGCCGGTTATCAAGTGATTGAAGCCGTCGACGGCCAGGATGGTTTGGAGAAGGCCAGAAACCAGGTGGTCGATCTGGTGCTGACCGATCAGAATATGCCGCGCATGGATGGTCTGACCTTGATCAAATCCCTGCGTGGTTTGGCGACCTATCAACGGGTGCCGATTTTGATGCTGACTACCGAGTCGAGCGATGACATGAAAGCCAAGGGCCGGGCCGCCGGTGCCAATGGCTGGCTGGTCAAGCCGTTCGATCCACAAAAGCTGACTGAAGTAGTGAAGAAAGTGATTGGTTAACACGCGCTGAGGTGTCTTTTCAGCGTGCCAATGTAAATCTCGGAGTGTAATAATGACGATTGACATGAGTCAGTTTTTCCAAGTCTTTTTTGACGAGGCGGATGAGCTTTTGGCCGAGAAAGAAAAACTGTTACTTGCAGTCGATCTTTCCGCGCCCGATCCGGAGGATTTGAACGCGATTTTTCGCGCCGCGCATTCGATCAAGGGGGGCGCCTCGACGTTCGGCTTGAACGATATGACGGAAGTCACGCATGTGTTGGAGTCATTGCTCGATAAAATACGCAAGGGTGAAATGGCGCTGACGGCCGAGCATGTCGATGCCTTTTTGATTGCCAAAGATATACTCAAGATGCAGCTCGATGGTCATCGCCTCGGTACGCCGGTCGATCAGGATGCCGTGGCCGATGTGCGGATGTTGTTGCAATCGCTGTCGCAAGATAGCTTGCCGATTGCGCCGCCAGTGATTTCCTTACCGACCCATGCGCATGATGCGGACGAGCTTGATTACCAGTTGGCGTTCAAGGTTGAATTACCCGATGTCAGTCCTGATGATGCAGTTGCGCTGATGGCCGAGCTCGGCTTGCTCGGTGCGATCACTCGCGCCGCCGACGAGGGTAACCGTGTGGTACTGCACTTACGTACCAATGAAGGGCGCGATGACATCATTTCCATCTGTTCTTTCATTCTCAATCCGGATTGCCTGATTATCAGCGAAGAAAGCATCGCTGTCGCGCCTGCGGCACCGACGCTGAGCGACGACGAGCTTGGCTACGGCTTTTTCGAGCCGCTCGATGCCATGTTTCCGCCACTCGAAGGGGCGGCTGCTGCGGTGGCACCGGTATTGGCACCGATCGTGCCAGTCGAAGTAAAGCCGTTGCCTAAAAAAGAGCAGGAAAAGGTACATGCAACGCAGGAGCAATCGACCATACGGGTGGGTATAGAGAAGGTCGATCAGCTCATTAACTTAATCGGTGAGCTGGTGATTACGCAAGCGATGCTGGAACAGCGTACCCAAGAGCTCGACCCGATTGCCAATGAGCGTCTGCTCAGCAGTGTCTCGCACTTGACCCGCAATACCCGTGATCTGCAAGAAGCGGTGATGTCAATCCGCATGATGCCGATGGACTATGTATTTTCGCGTTTTCCGCGCATGGTGCGCGATCTCGCCACCAAGCTTGGCAAGAAAGTCGAATTCGTTACTTATGGTGCCTCGACTGAACTCGATAAGGGGCTGATTGAACGCATCGTCGATCCGCTCACGCATTTGGTCAGAAACAGCATCGACCATGGTATAGAAATGCCGGCCGTGCGCTCTGCCGCCGGAAAGTTTGAAACCGGACGATTATCCTTGTCGGCAGTGCATCAAGGTGGCAATATCGTGATCGAAGTGAGCGATGATGGCGGCGGCTTACATCGTGACAAAATTCTCGCCAAAGCCAGTCAGAATGGTTTGGCCGTTTCGGATGCGATGTCCGATTCTGAAGTCTGGCAACTTATTTTCGCGCCGGGTTTTTCGACCGCAGAAATCGTGACTGACGTGTCCGGGCGCGGCGTTGGCATGGATGTAGTCAAGCGTAATATCTCCGCCATGGGCGGCGTGGTTGATATTCGTTCGGCCAAAGGTTACGGCACCACGATCATGATTTCGCTGCCCTTAACCTTGGCAATTCTCGATGGCATGTCGATTCGCTTGGGCGAGGAAATTTACATCCTGCCACTTGGTTTCGTGGTCGAATCGCTGCAACCGGCCCGCGAAGATGTCAAGGAGGTCAATGGCAAGGGTACGGTCATCAAAGTGCGCGGAGAATATTTGCCGCTGGTGCCACTGTACCAGTTGTTTGCGCTGGAACCGAAGTTTCTCGACCCTGCTGAGGGCATTATTGTGATTGTCGAAGTCGATGGTAAGAAGGCCGCTTTGTTTGTCGATGACTTGGTCGGTCAGCAGCAAGTGGTGGTGAAAAATATTGAATCGAATTATAAAAAAATTCCCGGCGTCTCCGGTGCCACCATTCTCGGTGACGGTGGGGTAGCGTTGATTCTTGACGTTGCCGCCTTGCTGCGCTCGACTAAGTAACGCCGTACACAGAAAAAATAAAAAATCTTATTTGAAGGATCAGAAATGACGCAAGACTCACACCAATCGCATGACGCCAATGCGACGTCGAATCAGCTCGATGCCGACATTGCCGGGCATGAGTTTCTCGCATTCACACTCGGGAATGAAGAATATGGTATCGATATTCTGAAGGTGCAAGAAATCCGCGGCTACGAAGCGGTCACGCGCATCGCTAATGCCCCGGACTTCTTGAAAGGAGTGATCAATCTGCGCGGCATCATCGTTCCGGTGGTGGACATGCGCATTAAATTCAATCTCGGTAGTCCGACCTACGATCAATTCACCGTCGTCATCATTCTCAATATCGGCGGACGTATTGTCGGCATGGTGGTTGACAGCGTTTCCGATGTGACGACCTTACTGCCCGGGCAAGTGCGCGCTGCGCCGGAAATGGGCACCACCTTCAGTACCGACTTTTTGATCGGCCTGGGAACGCTCGAGGACCGCATGTTGATACTGGTCGATATCGATAAATTGATGTCGAGCCCGGAAATGGGCTTGGTGGATACGCCGGCCTAAACAATGTAAATAATTTGTATCGTTTTATTGGGCTGTGCCGTTGTTAATATAATAAAGATGTTTGCTCATCACGGAGATGAATGTATGAATTTACGTAACCTTAAAATCGGAACCAGACTCGGCTTCGGATTCGCATTTATTCTTATCGGTCTCATCGCTGTCATGCTGCTGGTGAGTTCCTTGAATTCGGCCAATCGTAATGAAATGGCCGATAACCTTAAGCTGGCCAATCAGAAGCAAGTGTTGGCCAATGCCATGAAGAGTTCCCTTTATGAGGGCGGTATCGCGATGCGTAACATCGGCATTCAGTCCGATGTCGGCGAGATGCAAAAAGAAGAAACTCGGGTCAAAGCGCAGCGCGCGCGCTATCAGGAAGCCAAGGAAAAGTTAGCGGCCTTAGGCTTGAGCGAAGAGGAAAAGAAAATCCTCAGCGATGTGGCCTTGCTCGATAAACAAATCGAACAACCGTTCAAAGATGCGGTCGGCCAAGCGCTGGCTTTCAATGGCGAGGGCGCGGTCAAAATTATTTCGGGCGTGCTTGAACCGCTGAGCAGTAAGGCGATCGTCGCCATCAACAGCCTGGTCGATTTGCAGGGCGAAACCTCGAATCAAGTCTTCGAAACCTCGGCTAAGGCTGGCGCACGCTTATCGTATATTTTGTATGCGGTCATGTTGCTGGCAGTGGCAATCGGCGCATTCTTTGCCTGGATACTGACCAACAGCATTACCAAGCCTTTATTGGAAGCCTTGAGCTTGGCTGAGACCGTGGCCAGCGGCGATCTGCGCAGTGATGTGCAAGTCAGCGGCCAGGACGAAGTCGCCTTGCTGTTACTGGCTTTGAAAAATATGAATGACAGCTTGGCCGCTACGGTTGGTCAAGTTCGCATCGGCACCGAAACCATTACCGTTGCGGCGCAGGAAATCGCCTCTGGGAATGCCGATTTGTCCAGTCGCACTGAGTCGCAAGCCAGCTCGCTCGAAGAAACCGCCAGCTCGATGGAAGAATTGACCAGTACCGTGCGTCAGAATGCCGATAATGCCCGTCAGGCCAATCAATTAGTGGTTTCGGCGACTGGTGTGGCAGTCAAGGGTGGGGCGGTGGTCAGTCAAGTGGTCAGTACCATGGGCTCGATCAAGGAAAGCTCACGCAAAATCGTCGACATCATCGGCGTCATCGATGGCATCGCCTTTCAAACCAATATTTTGGCGCTCAATGCTGCAGTTGAAGCTGCCCGTGCCGGTGAGCAGGGCCGTGGTTTCGCGGTCGTGGCAGCAGAAGTGCGCAACCTGGCACAGCGCAGTGCCAGTGCCGCGAAAGAAATCAAATCATTGATCGGCGATTCCGTCGATAAGGTCGACCAAGGCAGTAAATTGGTTGATGAAGCCGGTAAAACGATGGATGAAATCGTCACCAGCGTCCAGCATGTAGCCGACATCATGAGTGAAATTACCGCCGCCAGCCAAGAGCAGAGTGCCGGGATTGAGCAAGTTAATTTGGCCATCACGCAGATGGATGAAATGACCCAGCAAAATGCCGCGCTGGTCGAACAAGCTGCCGCTGCCGCCGAAAGTATGGAAGAACAAGCAGTCACTCTGGCGCAATCGGTCAGTGTATTCTTGCTCAACGGTGCAGCCGCCGCCAAAGTGCCGGCGACCACAGCCCGTCTGACGCGCGTCGAACCGCTGAGCCGGCCGGCACCGGTATTGCCGAAAGCTGGCATACGCAAAGCCGTGCCGGGCAAGCTGACGCAAAGTGTGGCCAGAGTGAGTAAGGCCAGCGCAAGCACAGCGAGTTCGAGCAAAGCCAGCGCAGCTGCGCATGACAATGATGGTTGGGAAGAATTTTAAAGCAGACCATATTGCTTTGATTGGTTTGTGCTGGTAGGTTTGACTGTCCTTTTCGGAAAGCAATGAATGATAAAAATAGCGCCAAGAGAAAAGGCTGAGACATCAAAGGAATTTGATTTTACTTCCCGCGATTTCGACCGAGTGCGTGAGTTGATTTATAAAAAAGCCGGCATTTCGCTGGCCGAAAGCAAGCAAGAAATGGTGTATAGCCGCTTGGCACGGCGTTTGCGCGCGCTTGGTATGAATTCCTTCGCGCAATACTTGGACGCGCTCGAACGTCAGCAAGATAGCGACGAATGGGAAGCTTTCACGAATGCTCTGACGACGAATTTGACTTCATTTTTTCGCGAAGAGCACCATTTCCCGCTGCTTGCTGAGCATGTAAAAGGGCGGCGCGATCAGTTGCAGGTCTGGTGTTCCGCCAGTTCTACCGGGGAAGAGCCGTATTCGATTGCGATGACCATCTGCGAAGCCTTTGGTACGCTTAAACCGCCGGTACAAATCATCGCCACCGATATCGATACCAATGTGCTCAGTACCGCTGCGCGCGGTGTCTATAACCTTGATCGTATCGAAAAAATGACGCCGGAACGGGTTAAGAAATTTTTTCTCAAGGGTAAGGGTGAGCAAGAAGGGCTGGTACGGGTGCGGCAAGAATTGCGTGATCTGATCAGCTTCAAACAATTGAATTTGCTGGACGGCAGTTGGGCCTTGAAGGGGCCGTTCGATGCGATATTTTGTCGCAACGTGATGATTTATTTTGATAAGCCCACACAGGGAAATATTCTCAAAAAATTTGTTCCTTTGATGAAACCCGACGGCTTGCTGTTTGCCGGGCATTCTGAGAACTTTCTCTATGTGTCGGATGATTTTAAACTGCGTGGAAAGACGGTCTATGAACTCGCTGCCAAGCGCGCCGGGACCGCACATCATCTGCATAAAGGTGGCTCATGAGTACATTAAGCGAAGAGCATTTCGCAACAAACATTTATTACGACCGCACCTTCGATTGCGATGCCGCGAAAATATTGCCTGGTGAATTTTACTTCACGAAGAAGGACATGTTAATCGTCACCGTGCTCGGCTCTTGTGTGTCGGCGTGTATCCGCGACCGTGTCTCCGGGGTCGGTGGGATGAACCACTTCATGCTGCCCGATACGGGCGGCGATGTCGATAATCCGGTGTCGGCTTCGATGCGCTACGGTACCTATGCGATGGAAGTGTTGATCAATGAATTGCTCAAGGCCGGTGCCAAGCGTGAAAATTTGGAAGCCAAAGTGTTTGGCGGTGGTAACGTGCTGCGTGGTTTTACCGCCATCAATGTGGGCGAACGAAATGCTCGTTTTGTGCTCGATTATCTCAAGGCCGAGCGCATGCGCGTGACCGCCGAAGATTTGAATGATATTTTCCCGCGCAAGGTATACTTTTTTCCGCATACCGGCAGAGTGCTGGTGAAAAAACTCAAAGTCGAACATAACGATACGCTCAGAAAACGCGAACAAGATTACGCCAGTCGCCTGAAAACGGCACCGGTTGGCGGCGATATCGATTTGTTTTGATGTAGATAGAGATAACATGTCAACCAGTAGTGGAGAGAGATGAATGAAAATTAAAGTATTGGTCGTTGATGATTCCGCACTCATTCGCAGTGTGATGAGCGAGATCATTGGTAGTCAACCGGATATGGAAGTGGTTGGCGTTGCGCCTGACCCGTTGGTCGCGCGCGAGATGATCAAGCAGCTTAATCCCGACGTGCTGACACTCGACGTCGAGATGCCGAAAATGGATGGGCTCGACTTTCTTGAGCGCTTGATGCGTTTGCGTCCTATGCCAGTGATCATGGTGTCTTCGCTCACCGAGCGCGGCTCGGAAATCACCATGCGCGCACTCGAACTCGGTGCCATCGATTTTGTGACCAAGCCCAAGCTGTCGATACAAAGTGGGATGCATGATTATGCTGAGTTGATCGCCGAAAAAATCCGCATCGCCTCGAAAGCGCGGATCCGTCCGCGCAGTGTGGCGGCGGCCGAACACAGTAAATCCCTGCAGGGCGCGCTGCCCATGGTGAGAAATCCTTTGACCAGTAGTGAGAAACTGATCATCATCGGCGCATCGACCGGAGGTACTGAAGCGATCAAGAATTTTCTGGTGCAAATGCCTTCCGATTGCCCCGGTATTTTGATCACGCAGCACATGCCTGAGGGGTTTACCCGCTCGTTCGCCAAGCGCTTAGATGGCTTGTGCAAGATTTCCGTATCGGAATCGAGTGGCGGTGAGCGGGTGTTGCCAGGGCATGCGTATATCGCGCCTGGTCACTCCCATTTACTGTTAGCGCGCAGTGGTGCTAATTATGTCACGCAGCTCGATACCGGCGAGCCGGTCAATCGTCATCGTCCTTCGGTCGATGTGTTATTCCGTTCGGCCGCCACCTATGCCGGTAAAAATGCGGTTGGAGTGATTTTGACCGGGATGGGAAAAGACGGCGCTGCCGGCATGTTGGAAATGAAGAATGCCGGAGCTTACAATTTTGCCCAAGATGAAGCAAGTTGTGTAGTATTTGGAATGCCACGCGAAGCCATTGCAATCGGCGCGACCCATGAGGTCGCTCCCTTGAATGACTTGCCAACTAAGGTTTTGCATCATCTTGCCACACATGGAAGCCGCGCATTACGAGTTTAAGGCGTAAAATTATGCATTACTGTAATTCCAACACCGTTTGAACATAATTTAACCGATAATATCGATAACTGTATTTAAAGAAATAGTGGAGTAATTCATGGCTGATCAAAATCTGAAGTTTTTAGTTGTCGATGACTTTTCTACGATGCGTCGCATCGTCAGAAATCTGCTCAAAGAATTGGGTTATTCCAATGTTGATGAAGCCGAAGATGGTGCCATGGGTCTGGCAAAATTAAAGAACGGCGATTTTGACTTCGTCATTTCCGATTGGAATATGCCGAATATGGACGGCTTGACCATGTTGCAGCATATTCGTGCTGATCCAGCCCTGTCGAAATTGCCGGTGTTAATGGTGACGGCTGAAGCCAAGAAAGAAAATATCATCGCGGCCGCTCAAGCAGGTGCCAACGGCTATGTGGTCAAACCATTTACCGCTGCCACACTGGACGAAAAACTCTCGAAAATTTTCGAGAAACTGGCCAAGAGTGCTTAAGCACCATCTTTAATTCGGGAGCGCATCATGAGCCAAGACCTACAACAAACTCAACAAGACGACCTCCTGTCTCGTGTCGGTCATATGACGCGACTGCTGCACGACAGCTTGCGTGGCCTCGGCCTCGATAAGCTGCTCGAGCGAGCGGCCGAAGATATTCCAGACGCGCGCGACCGGCTCGACTATGTCGCTAAAATGTCAGAGCAGGCCGCGCAGCGCGTGCTCAATGCCACCGATATCGCGATTCCCTTACAAGAACAGCTCGATTCGGAAGCAAAAAAAATCAGCTTGCAATTGCAGTCGCTGCAGCTGCAGCCAGCCAGTTCGGAGCAAATGCAGCAAATGACGGCGCAGATGTTGCAGTATCTGGCACTGGCTTCTGAAAACAGCGTGCAAACCAAATCGCACCTCATGGACATCATGATGGCGCAAGACTTTCAAGATTTGACTGGGCAAGTGATCAAGAAAGTCACGGCCTTGGCGCAGAATTTGGAACAACAATTGGTGCAACTGCTAATCGATTACTCGCCCAATGAAGTGAAAAAAGAGACTGCCGACGGTTTACTCAATGGTCCGCAAATCAAACCTGAAGGTAAAACCGATGTGGTTGCGAACCAGAGTCAAGTCGATGACCTGCTCGATAGCCTGGGCTTTTAAACACGTGGCTCGTGCTTGCCTCTAACCAGAATCCTACATGATTGCAGATAATTTCATTTTGCGCGAGCCTTTGCTGGACCCGAAACAGCGAGTCATCGGCTTTCAGTTTTTTTGGCAGCAAGCCGACCCCGCGCAAGAAACCAGCGTACAGAATCTCGATTATTTGCTGGATTTTGTCGCCGGCCATTTGAACGACGAAGAGCGTGGCTTTTTGCTTGGCGACAGCTTGCTGTTTCTGGAGGCGGCACCGGAATTATTGCAGCAAGAAGGGCTTAAGCGCTTCCCACCAAAAAATACCGTACTGATTCTGCCTAAGAAATATTTTGCCGATGCCGCGACGCTGGAGGCCGTCAAGCATTTGCGCTCCCTCGGATATGGTATCTGCTTGCGCGGTGCCGAAGTGACGACGCTGGAGCGTTCATTTTTTGCCTATGTCAGTCACATCGAAGTACAGCTCAATGCCGCCAATTTCGCTTCGCAGGCCAAAGTCTATGGCAGTCTCAAACAATCCTCGGTACGCATGGTGGCGCGCAATGTCGCGACGTGGCAGGATTACGATGCTTGTTCTGCGCTCGGGCTCGATAGCTTTGTCGGCAAATTGCACCTGACACCACGTCCGTCGGTGGCACCGAAAGAATTGAACTCCTCGCAGACCACGATTTTGCAGTTGATGGAAATGGTCAGAAAGAATGCCGATATCCAGCAGTTGGAACTGGTGGTCAAGCGCGACCCCACTTTGGCGTACAAATTGTTGCGCTATATTAATTCAGCCGGGTTTGGTTTGCGTACCGAAGTACAGTCACTCAAGCATGCGGTGCAAATGCTTGGTTACAGCCCCTTGTATCGCTGGTTGACGGTGTTGTTAGCAACCGCCAGCACCAGTGGCTTTTCGGCGGTATTACTGGAAACTGCAATCGTGCGTGGTCGCTTTGCCGAATTATTGGGGCAAATGAAAATGTCGAAAACCGAGGCGGAGAATTTATTCGTTGCCGGGATGTTTTCACTGCTCGATCGTTTGCTCGGTTTGCCGATGGCAGAAGTCCTGTCGACCATACAATTGCCGGAAGTAGTGACGGAGGCGCTGATCTCACGCGCTGGCGTATTCGGTCCTTACTTGGCCTTGGCTGAAGCCTGTGAATTGAATAGCATGCTGGTCGTTTCTTTGGCAGCATCCTTGAAAATTTCGGCGGAAGATGTCAACGCAGCCCATCTGGCCGCTTTGGTCTGGGCGAAAAACGTCGCCGCTGCGGTCTGACTGAAGACTACCATCACTGACGGCAAGCATCTGTGCTTGCCGTTTTTTTTTATTTTAGTTCATTCGCTTTTCGATTCATGCAACAACAGAAATTATCTTCCTTCGCTGCGATCCCACTGCCACTGATTTGGCTGCTGGCCTGCTATTTTGTCGCCTATCGACTCGGTGCATATGCGGTACTCGACAATAACGAGG
Organism: Undibacterium sp. 5I2; assembly: GCF_035019605.1. Classification (NCBI taxonomy): domain Bacteria; kingdom Pseudomonadati; phylum Pseudomonadota; class Betaproteobacteria; order Burkholderiales; family Oxalobacteraceae; genus Undibacterium; species Undibacterium sp. 5I2. Next base: position 71,151 of record NZ_JASJVS010000010.1, read on the forward strand.
GTTTGTATGCAGAAATTTCGCGAGAAATGCTGCATTCAGCTAAGTGGGAAAATTGGATTATCCCCCACCTCAATGGCCTCGCTTACATGGAGAAGCCGCCACTGCTGTACTGGCTCACCGCCTCGGCCTTGGCGCTGTTCGGTGAGCACGAGTGGGTAGTGCGCTTGTCGCCGGCCCTATCATGTTTGGGGTGCGTCGGACTGTTGTTATGGTTCGGCCGCCGTGTTGGCCTGCCTGCAGTTGGGCAGTTTGCGGCGGTGGTGTTTGTCAGTAGTCTGGGTGTGACTGCGATGGCGCGCACGCTGATGTTCGACATGCTGTTGACGTTTTTTTTGACCGGCGCGGTGATGCATGCTTATCTGTACATCGAGCAACAGCAGCGCGCTGCCTTATATCGGGCCATGGCGCTGCTGGCCGGAGCTTTGCTGGCGAAAGGCTTTGTCGCGCTGATCCTGTTTTCAGCCATCATGGGCAGTTATCTTCTCTCGTGCGCCAAGTCGCCGGCAGATTTCTTGGCGCGTCTGCGGCGCTGCTTGGATTGGCGTGGCTTGTTGGTATTTTTTGCCTTGGCCGCGCCATGGCATCTGGCCGCAATGCTGACTGAGCCGATTTTTACTTGGTTTTATTTCATCAACGAACATGTGTTGCGGTTTCTCGGTAAGCGTGAGCCGCACGACTATTATGCCGGTGCTTGGTGGTATTACTTGCCGCGCATGATCGCGTTTCTCTTTCCATGGTCGCTGTTGCTACCTGTGCTATTGCTGCGGCGTCCTGTTGATCCCGCTGTTGCTGCTGCTGTCGGCACTACAGCGCCGCGCAGTTTGCAGCGCTTCTTGTTACTGGCTTGGCTCATGCCGCTGGTGTTCTTTTCGATCTCCAGTGCCAAGGCAAATTATTATCTCGTCGTCGTCATGCCGTTAGCCGCAATGCAGCTCGCGACGCTGCTTGCCGCACGCTGGCCCTCGCGCCGGCTGGCTTGGTTGCCCGGTTGTTTGGGCGCGGCCTTGTTTGCTGCCATACTCTGGCACTTTGAGCGGCTCGACATCAGTCAGATCGGCCCGCTGGCCGGCTGGCCGGCAGCGGATTTCTTACGTGCGGCCTTGGGCGTGCTGCTGCTTGCCTCGCTGGCTGCGAGTGCGCTGGCCAGCCGCTCGGCGCGGCTGACTTGGTATGCGTATTTGCTCATTCCGCTGCTCAGCTTACCCTTGCTGTTGCAAGTACTGGCGGGGCTCGATACGCAAACCTCGACGCGTGCCTTGGTCGATCAATTGCAGCGCCAGGCCCCGGCGCGCGAGGTCTTACTATACCGAGTATTTGAACAGCAGTCTTCGCTGCCGTTTTACCTCAAGCGAGCGGTACGCATTGTTGATAGCCGCAGCAATGATTTATTTTGGGGAAATAAGTTACATAAAAATAAAATTGTCATCGATGATGCCGCCTTTGTCGCTCTTGCGCAGACTCAGACAGTCGATTTATTGGTGTTGGAAGAGGATTTGCCAGATTTTCAGCAAAAGAATTATTTCACCCGTTTCAAATCAACCCGACAAGTTGGTAAAACCTGGGTGTTTTCCAATTGAGTAGGCCGACTATACGCTGTTCTTTCGCTGGCAAACTCCGTGCGTCGGCTGCACTACTGCTCGGTTTCCCAAGGTATAATCGCATCTTTATCATTCAACCTGCATTAGCTGCAAGTGTTTTGCCTGTAGCTATCGCCTCAAATTCTCTCTCGCCATGTTGATATTGCCAGGCTCTAACGCCTTGTCTGCTTTTCGTACCTCCAATTTACTCACTCGTCTGCAGCAAGTCGATGCCCATATCGTCGGCGTGACCGCCCGATATCAGCATTTCATCGACAGCAGCGTTGCGCTCGATGTCGACCAGACCGCCCGGCTGCAAGCCTTGCTGGTGTATGGCGCGGCTTTTGTCGGCCAAGAAAGCGGTGCGACGTTTGTCGTTATTCCGCGCCTCGGCACGATTTCACCGTGGGCCAGTAAGGCCACCGATATCGCGCATAACTGTGGCATGCAACAGATTCGTCGCATCGAACGCGGCATCATCTATGTGGTTCAACTGAAGAGTAAATTGCTGGGCGGTAGTCGCGAACTCGACGCGCCAGCGCGTGCCGCCGTCGCCGCGCTGCTGCATGATCGTATGACCGAAATGGTGCTCGATGACGTGCAGCAGGCACAGGGTTTGTTCAGTGAACTGACTGCCAAAGCCTTGGCGCACATCGATATTCTGAGCGGTGGCAAAGCAGCCCTCGAAGCGGCCAATCTGGCGCTCGGTCTGGCCTTGTCGGACGATGAAATCGATTACCTGATCACGGCCTTCACGGCGGCGGCACGCAATCCCTCTGACGTTGAATTGATGATGTTCGCACAAGCCAACAGCGAACACTGCCGGCACAAGATTTTCAATGCCGATTGGACCATCGACGGCGTGGAACAAGATAAATCTTTGTTCCAGATGATTAAAAATACCCATGAATTGCACCCACAAGGTACGGTGGTCGCTTACAGCGACAATTCCTCGGTGATCGAAGGGGCCAGCGTCATGCGCTTCTTCCCATCTGGCAGTGAGGATGGTCATGTATATCGCGCGACGGAAGAGTTGACGCATATTCTCATGAAGGTTGAGACGCATAATCATCCGACCGCGATCTCGCCGTTTGCCGGGGCCTCAACCGGCGCCGGCGGTGAAATTCGCGACGAAGGCGCCACCGGTCGCGGTGCCAAACCGAAAGCCGGTCTGTGCGGCTTTACCGTTTCTAATTTACGCATTCCCGGGGCCGAACAGCCATGGGAAAACGCCAGCGACAGCGAGAGCGCACAGCGCCACGATACCGTGTATGGCAAGCCCGATCGCATCGCCTCGGCCTTGCAGATCATGATAGACGGTCCGCTCGGCGCGGCTGCATTCAATAATGAATTCGGTCGGCCGAATTTGGGCGGCTATTTCCGTACCTACGAACAGCAGGTCGGCGGCACGGTTTACGGTTATCACAAACCGATCATGATCGCCGGCGGCATCGGCAGTATTTCTGCCCGTCTGACCAAGAAAGATGATCTGCCGGTCGGCAGCTTGTTGATACAGTTGGGTGGCCCGGGCATGCGCATCGGTATGGGTGGCAGTGCCGCCTCATCGATGGCGACCGGTAGCAATACCGCCGACCTCGATTTCGATTCGGTGCAGCGTGGTAACCCGGAAATGGAACGGCGCGCGCAGGAAGTGATTAATTCTTGCTGGCAGTTGGGTGAGAAAAATCCGATATTGTCGATACACGACGTCGGTGCCGGCGGCTTGTCGAATGCTTTCCCGGAAATTACCAATGATGCCAAGCGCGGTGCGATTTTCGATCTGCGCAAGATTCACCTCGAAGAAAGCGGCATGGCGCCGAAAGAAATCTGGAGCAATGAATCGCAAGAGCGTTATGTGATGGCAATTTTGCCTGACAGCCTGGCCTTGTTTGCCAGCTTCTGCGAGCGCGAACGCTGCCCGTATGCGGTGGTCGGCAGCGCCACCGAAGAACGTCAACTCAAGCTCATCGATCCGGAAAACAATACCGCTCCAGTCGATATGGCGATGAATGTGTTGCTCGGTAAGCCGCCGAAAATGCATCGCACGGTGGAGCATGTCAAACACAGCTTCAAGCCGCTCGATTTGACCGGTATTGCACTCGAAGAAGCGGCACGCAGAATTTTGAGCTTGCCGACGGTGGGTGATAAATCATTCCTGATCACCATCGGTGACCGTACCGTCGGCGCGACTTCGGTGCGCGATCAAATGGTCGGCCCATGGCAAGTGCCGGTGGCCGATTGTGCGGTGACGACGATGAGTTTCGAAGGCTTCCTCGGTGAAGCCATGTCTATGGGTGAGCGCACTCCGTTGGCGGTGATCGATGCGCCGGCCTCCGGTCGCATGGCGGTTGGCGAAGCCATCACCAACATCGCTGCGGCAGCGATTGCCGATATTTCCGATATCAAATTGTCGGCCAACTGGATGGCCGCTTGTGGTCAACCGGGGCAGGACGCCTCCTTGTTTGATACCGTCAAAGCGATCGGCATGGAATTGTGTCCTGAGCTCGGCATCAGCATTCCGGTCGGTAAAGATTCTTTATCCATGCGTACCACTTGGAACGACGGCGCCGACAGCAAATCGGTGACCTCGCCGGTGTCGCTGATTATTTCCGGCTTTGCCCCGGTCTATGATGTACGCAAGACCCTGACGCCGCAATTGCGCATGGATCAGGGCGACACCAGCTTGATTCTGATCGATCTCGGCCGCGGCCGCAATCGCCTCGGCGCGTCGTGTTTTGCCCAAGTCATGCAAACCCTCGGCGATATCGCCCCCGATGTCGACAGTGCCAGCGATTTAAAAGCTTTCTTCGCGGCGATTCAGCAGCTCAATCGTGAAGGCCAATTGCTGGCCTATCATGATCGTTCCGACGGCGGTTTGTTTGCCACTCTGTGCGAAATGGCATTTGCCGGCCGTGCCGGTTTGGCCGTCAATCTCGATATTCTGACCATGGACAGCGGTCATGGTGCCGATCAGGGTGACGCGAAAAATTGGGCCGGTCAGGTCGCCGAGCGACGCAATGAGCAAACCTTGCGCGCCTTGTTCTCGGAAGAGTTGGGTGCCGTGATACAGGTGCGTACCGATCAGCGTTCGGTCGTCATGGATGTGCTGCGTACGTATAATCTCGGTGCCTGCAGCCATATCATCGGCAAGCCACAAGCGGCCGATCGCATCGAATTCACCCGTGACGCCAAACAGATTTTTGCCCAGCCGCGTTCGAGCTTGCATCAAATGTGGAGTAGCACCAGTTGGCAAATCGCCCGCTTGCGTGACAATCCGGCCGGTGCCGATGCCGAATATGCACGCATCACCGATCTGACTGATCCTGGCATGCAGCCGAAAATCACGTTTGCGATGGCCGAGGATATTGCTGCCCCATTTATCGCCACCGGGGTGCGTCCGAAGATCGCCATACTGCGCGAGCAGGGCGTTAATTCGCATATTGAAACTGCCTATGTCATGCACAAAGCCGGTTTCGAAGCGGTTGACGTGCACATGAGTGATCTTATCGCCGGGCGGGCCAAACTGGCTGATTTCAAAGGCCTCATCGCCGTCGGCGGGTTCTCTTATGGTGACGTGCTCGGGGCCGGCGAGGGTTGGGCCAAGACTATTCTGTTCAACGACATGATGGCGGCACAATTTGCCCAGTTTTTCCAACGCACGGATACTTTCGGTCTCGGTATCTGTAATGGTTGCCAGATGATGAGTAATCTGAAATCCATCATCCCGGGTGCGCAGGCTTGGCCTAAATTTACCCGTAACAAGTCGGAGCAATTCGAAGCGCGCTTCTCGATGGTGAAAGTGCTGGAATCGGCCTCGATACTGTTTGATGGTATGGCCGGTACAGAGACGCCGATTGCGATTGCCCATGGCGAAGGTTTTGCCGATTTCTCCACCACTGGTGACATCACGCAGGCGCAAGTGGCCTTGCGTTTCGTTGATAATCATGGTGCCCAAACCGAGGCCTATCCTTACAATCCCAACGGTTCGCCGCAAGGGATCACCGCCGTTACCAATCTCGATGGTCGCTTCACGGTGATGATGCCGCATGCCGAGCGGGTATTCCGCACGGCGGTGCATTCTTGGCATCCGGATGACTGGACCGATGAGGCACCGTGGATGCGGGTATTCCGCAATGCGCGGAAGTGGGTGGGTTAATACACTGACGGTGCGCGTTCGCGGTTGCGAGCGCGCAAGCTTGTTAAGGATTTACTACATAACTGATCAGGCTAGCCTGCTGCGCTGCACTTTCGAGCTACACTGTAGATAAATTTCCTCAAGGATACGTCATGGCCCTTCCGCAGTTCGGTTCGAATCGACTCAGATTGCAGATGTCCTTGTTGGCCTTACTGTGTCTGCTCATTATTTGGGGCGGTGCTTACTTTGAAATCAGCCGCTCAAGCGCCAGTTATCTGCATGAGGCCGATGTTAAAACCGTTATCGAAGCGCGGGTTTTCGCCGAAAACACGCGCTCGACCATCAAACGTGTTAACGAAGTTTTGTTAAATGTGCGGCCGCAATGGAATGGTGATTGGCAGTCGTTTGCGTTTTTGATACGCCGTAGTCAGGAAAATATTCATGACCTGACGTTTCAGGTTGCCGTCATCGATAAGCAAGGTTTGCTGGCGTTTTCCAATCTGGCCGCGGCCACCGACAGAACCGATCTCAGCACGCGCGAGCACTTCAAAGTACATCAACAATCACCGCAGCGTGATGAACTGTTCATCAGCAAACCGGTTAAGGGCAAGGTCTCGGGCAAGTGGTCGATCCAGTTTACCCGAGCCATCTACAAAGACGGTCAATTCAACGGCGTCTTGGTGGTCTCGATCAGCCCGGATTTGATCGCCAACTTTTCCAGAATTTTGAGTGTGCATGATAACGATGTGGTTTCTTTGGTGCGTGACAGCGGAGAAATCATGTCCCGATTCCCAGCCAAGGAATCGGTGCTGGGAACGGTGCTCAAAGCGACCCCGTATTTGGATTTGAAGTTGCCGGATTCGGGTAATTTTCGGCAAATCTCGCAAACCGACGGCATCGAGCGGATTTATGGTTATTACCGCGACCCCGAGTACGGGCTCAATTACGTCGTTGGCGTCGCGGTGTCCGAGTTATCAGCACCGATTGATGCTAATAAACGAATTATTTTGGCTGCCGCCACGCTGATCAGCATCATGGCGATTTTCTTATTTTATCTGCTGCTGCGCTCTCAGGCGGCAGCCGACCGTTTACGCAGCGATTTGGAAGTGGAAAAAATTCTGGCGCAAAGCGCAAGTGCGGCGAAAAGTCTGTTCCTCGCTAATATGTCGCACGAGATACGGACGCCGATGAATGGCGTACTCGGCATGACAGGCTTGTTGTTGGAGAGTGGCCTCAACCCCGAGCAAAAAGGCTATGCGCGCAATATCGCGCACTCCGGTGAAGCCTTACTGGTCTTGATCAATGATATTCTCGATTTGTCAAAAATTGAGGCTGGCCACATGGAATTCGAGGCGCACGCGTTTTCTTTGGGAATCTTGCTCAATTCGGTAAGCTCGAATTTGAAAATGAATGCCGATGACAAGGGCATCAGCCTGAAAATTTCTGTGAGTGAAGCTGCCCATGGCGATTATATTGGCGATAGCTTGCGTATCCGTCAGGTGCTGTTCAATTTACTTGGTAATGCCGTCAAATTCACCAGCCGAGGTGGGGTGAGTTTGGCGATCGTAAAAACCGACCAGGGCTTGCGCTTCGAAGTTAGAGATTCCGGCATAGGCATCGCCGCAGAAGCTCAGCAAAAATTATTTACCCAATTTACTCAAGTCGATGCCTCCACCTCACGTCAATTCGGCGGCACCGGTTTGGGTCTGGTTATCTGCAAAAAATTAGTCGAAGGCATGCATGGCAAGATAGGCGTGTACAGCCAGTCTGGCCAGGGCAGTTTGTTTTGGTTTGAATTGCCGCTCAAAGTCGCCGCTAAGGATGCCAGCATCGCCAAGGTGATGCCCTTACCGGTACTTGTCAGCGATTCGCAGCCGACGGCAGAAGCACTGCCGGCACCGCGCGTGGCAGCGCAAAAGGACCAGATCTTATTAGTCGAAGATCATGTCATCAACCAAAAATTGGCCTTGGCGCTGTTGACGCAACAAGGCTTCGAAGTGGAGTTGGCCAAAGACGGTGCCGAAGCAGTCGACGCGGCTCAAAAGCGCAAATACCAAGTCATCTTGATGGATGTGCAAATGCCGGTCATGAATGGATTCGATGCCACCCGCGCCATCCGCGTTGGCGGCGGACCGAATGCCACGACCCCCATCATCGCCTTGACCGCCAATGCCATGCAGTCGGATAAAGATGCCTGCTTCGATGCCGGTATGGATGATTTTCTGACTAAGCCATTTAACAAAGGCGGCCTCGCGGCAGTGCTTAAGCGGCAGTTGGTCAGAGGTTTGTAGGCTGGATTTCCCCTCGTTGAGGGCGTCGCTCATGCCTACCGTGGCGCATCATCAAAAATCTGACTAGGGTTTGAAACCCCGGCCTTCAAAGGCTGTCGCAAAAGGCTATCATTACCCCAATCGCCAGTAAGGTCATTCCTGCACGCTTTCGGCAGGAACCCAGCGGTGTTCGTGCTTAACTGAAAATGCCAGATATGATCGTGTTTTCAGTGCTGAAAACGACGCTGGGTTCCCGTCAAAAGCATGCGGGAATGATGCCAGAAACAATTCAAATGCACTGTTGCTCGGCCAAGCGAGCATGGCTTCTGCGACCTCGGTGCAGAGTGCTTTGATCAATCGGGAAGGGCGCGCTTAGGGCTGCTACTGGGTGACATAAAGCTAAACTGCGCCAATTTTTTACGGAAATGTGGCGCAGTTCCATAAACTGCGCCATAATCGCGCCACAACCCTCTCAAACTGCGCCATATCGATCATGTCATCGACGACTGACTTATTCAATAGTATTCGCCTATCCGTGGCTGGATTGAGCTTGGCTGAACTGCTGACCGAGCACCCCTATATGGCCAGACGTACGGCACAGCGCCTGATTGCGAAGCTGATTGAGAATGGCCAAGCTGCGGCGATAGGGGAGGGTAGAGCACGCCGCTACTTCGCAGTGAGTGGCCAAGCTGACAGCTTCATTGTGGCTGCTGCCAGCGATATTTTCCCCAATTTTATTCGCAGGTCGGCTGACAGTGAGGATGTTCTGGCCTATGTCGACCAGCCTACGCAAGCGCGCCAGCCGGTCGGCTACCAGCACGATTTTCTGGAGGCATATCGTCCCAACCAGACCTTCTACTTGTCTGAGTCGCTGCGCCGGCAATTGCACAAGATGGGCCGAACCGCTGCAGTGGATGAGCCGGCCGGTACGTATAGTCGCGCCATTTTGAACCGCTTGCTGATCGATTTATCTTGGGCGTCAAGCCATCTGGAAGGTAACACCTACTCACGTTTGGACACGCGTGAACTGATCGAACACGGCAAGGTGGCACAGGGTAAAGCCGCGCTGGAAACGCAAATGATTCTCAACCATAAGACGGCGATCGAGCTGCTGGTAGAAAACATCGCCAGCGCAGAGTTCAACCGCTACACCTTGATGAATCTGCACAGCGCCTTGGCGGAAAACTTGCTGCCCAACCCGGCTGATGAGGGGCGGATTCGGCAGCATGCGGTCGATATAGGAAAAAGTGTCTATCGGCCTCTTTCTACGCCACAGCAAATCGACCAAGCGTTGGACGCGCTGCTGGGCAAGGCCAACCAAATTCGTGACCCGTTCGAGCAGTCCTTCTTCATGATGGTGCACCTGCCTTATCTGCAGCCCTTTGCTGATATGAATAAGCGCAGCTCGCGACTAGCGGCGAATTTGCCCCTGTTTCGCGCCAACCTGTGCCCTCTGACTTTCCTGGATGTACCGGAGCAGGCCTACAGCCGTGCCACCCTGGGCGTATACGAGATGACCCGCGTGGAACTGTTGCGTGACTTGTACGTTTGGGCTTACGAACGTTCGACGCAGGAGTATCTGGTTATTAAACAAAATCTTGCGGAGCCCGATCCACTGCGCTTGGCTTGGCGGGATTTCATCAAACAAACGATCCGTGAGCTCATCATGCATCCTGAACTAGACCCGATCTCAAGCATTCAAGCCTACGTGGCAGAGCGGGTTCCGGCGCAGCAGCAGGCAGACGTCTTGGCATTGGTCATCGACGAGCTGAAGCGGCTACATGAGGGTGTACTGGCGCGCTATGGTGTGCGCGCGACCGAGTATCAAGCCTGGAAGCTGCGGCGTGGGCATTGATGGCTGCGGGTTCAAGGCAGAGCAGTTCGCATCGTCACAAACTCTTCCGCTGCCGTAGGATGAATGCCTATCGTGCTGTCAAAGATAGCTTTGGTCGCACCGGCTTTCATGGCCACGGCAAATCCTTGTATGATTTCGCCGGCATCGGCCCCTACCATATGCATGCCCACCACGCGATCAGTCAGGTCATCGACGATGAGTTTCATCATAGTCCGTTCGGTGCTGCCGCTTAATGTATGTTTAAGCGCTTTGAATTCGCTGCGATACACGCGTATTTTTTTGAATTTATTTCGTGCCTCCGCTTCGCTATAGCCGACCGTGGCAAGGTTGGGATGCGTGAACACAGCAGTCGGGATAAAAGCGTAATCCATTTGCATTTTTTGTGCGCCGAACAGATGATCTACCAGCGCCATGGCTTCGCCTAATGCCACCGGGGTGAGTTGAATTCTGGCCGTCACGTCGCCCAAGGCATAAATGCCGGGAACCGATGTTTGATATTGCTCGTTTACTTTAATTGCCCCATCGGCGCTTTGTTCAATACCGTTCTCTGGTAGCCCCAAACCTTGAATATTGGGAACGCGGCCGATGGCATACAAGATGGTGTCGACTTGTATGGTCTGGCCATTGTTTAAGCTGACGGTGAGGCCGTCTTCCGAATTGATGATTGTAGCGACATCGGTATTGAGGCGTAAATCGACGCCGGCTTGACGCATTTCTGCCGCAAGAAACTGACGCACATCATCGTCAAAGCCGCGTAATATTTGTTCTCCACGATACAGTTGTGTAACTTGCGCACCGAGCCCGTTAAATATGGAGGCAAATTCGCAGGCGATATATCCACCGCCGACGACTAATAATCGTTTGGGAAATACCGCAAGATCGAAGATGTCGTTGGAGGTGATGGCGTGCTCCGCTCCGGCAATGTGCGGTACCGTCGGGGTGCCACCAGTGGCGATCAATATGGTCTTGGCATGATACGCAAGGCCGTCGACTTGTACCGTATTGCGATTAATTATCTTGGCCCAGCCGCTGATCATTACTACCCCGGCATTGCTCAGCAGATTGGCATAGACGGCATTGAGGCGAGAAATTTCTGTGCGTCGGTTGGCTTTCAGCAGTTCCCAGTTCAGCTTGGGTTTTTCTGTAATCGACCAGCCATAACCGGCAGCTTCGTTGAAAGACTCGGCATAATGCGCGGCATAGCTATAGAGTTTTTTGGGAATACAGCCGACATTGACGCAAGTGCCGCCTAAATCGCCCCCTTCAATGATACCCACGCGTGCACCTTTTTGTGCGGCCATACGCGCAGCGCGTACCCCACCACTGCCGGCACCGATGACTAATAAATCAAACATTTCTGTATTCACGCCATTCCTTTAACAATATAGGCAAGTTGGGCTGCTAGTAAGCGCAGCAAGTATGCCACCGTTCCATGTCAACTGGTATTTTCCTAGGAGCGAAAATGTGATTCGCCCTGTTTCCAATAGCCTTTCGTGTGGAGGTCTGTTTTGTCTAATTTCCATTTTTCTTGTAGAAACTTACGTATCGCCATGACGCTGCTCGACTCTCCGGCCACCCATGCTTGGCCTGAGCCTGAGGGTATTTCCAACTCATCGAGTGAGCTGACGAGTGCCTGATCTGCTCCCAATTGCTGATGAGTGCGCTTGATATAGTGTAGTTGCATATTGGGGCCGACAAGAAAAGGCGGATGTTGATCGGGATGCTCGACTTCAATCAGGATGATTGCTGGTAAATCGGTAGGGAGAGTAGTCAAGATAGCCTGTATCGCAGACCAGCCAGTCTCATCGCCAATCAGGGCAAGCCAGGCCGATGCTGGATGGAGAGAAAACCCACCAGCGCGCGGACCCGCAAAGCTGATGCTATCTCCAATTTGTGCAGAATGCGCCCATGATGAAGCTGGCCCGTTTTGGTGAGTGAAAAATTCTATCTCGAAGCTTCCCTTGCTGAGATCAAACTGACGCAGCGTGTAGGCGCGTCCGATAATTTCTCCATTTGCGGCCGGCACGAACAGCTTGACCCAAGTGCCGGGCGCTTGCGTCGCCTCATTATGAATAAAGGTCGCCACATCATCACCACTGAAGCTGAGCCGAATCCGCGCTGCACTGAGCTGTTCGCGCGCCGTCACAATGGCTGCTGATTGTGGCCGAACCGGTGCCGCTTGAAGCATGGCATTGTGCGCTTCCATAGCGGCAAGGGGAATGTGATTGATTGGTGGTTTTTTTGTGCTCGTGTGCATGTTGAGATTTAATTTTGTGACTACCATAGGATGACAATTGTTGACTTATTTACTAACGGTATTGCCGACATCAAAGCCACCGGCAAGCTTGTCCAGCGCCGCCGACAACGTAGTTGCCAATGTCGATACGATGATCAGACACTGTGCCCGCGATGGGTGACCTGACAGTGGCAAACGCCAGCTCAAGTTCGGCACTTTTCAATTCGGCTTGGCTCAATAGTAGCGCTGCCTGAGCGCCTTCAAACTCACCGCGGGTGCGGTCGAGTTCGTCTGCGCTTGATGCGCCCGATTGATGTAAATGCGTGACACGAGTTAGTTGTGTTGACGCGAGTTTTTGGCGCGCAATGGCTTGCGCCACGATTGCCTGCGCACGATCTCGGGCGATCGCAAAGGGTCGCTGATCAATCACAAAGAGGGCATCACCTGCTCTGACCTGCTGGCCATCATGAAATTTGATCGCTTGCAAGTAGCCAGACAAACGTGAGCGCACTTCAACTCGTTGCGACGCTTCTATTCGACCGGTGTAATCCAGTGTTTCCTGAACCATCGAGCTCTCGGGCGCTGCGACTGTGACGCTTGCTATTGGCTGCTTACTTCTCGGTAAAGCAGTTTTTGACTGGCCGCAGCCCGATAGGGCGATGGCTGTAGTGATTGCAACGAAGAATATGGCAGCAGCGTTTGTATGGATGGGTTTCATGACAGTGCTTCCGCGACTTCTTTGAATTGTTGTGAATTGATTGAGTGCAAAATAACCTCTGCTTATTGGGAGGCTCTCAAAATGGAGCTGCTGGAAAGGTAACATTTGGATTTGTCCGGCGGAAGCCGCACGATTTGCAGCTTATTAATGCGTTTGGCGCTATCAGTGCTGAACGCTCAGTGAGCCGGCAGAGCACCTTGGTGGAAAGCATGCCGCGCTTCCCTAGGCGACTGCCCCATGCGCAAGTGAATGATCGAAAACTGAAATTTCTAATTTGCCAAATTAAATATGATTTTTCGACGAACTCGAGCATGGCTAAGGGCAACGTATTTCTGCGTCAGCCATGTTTGCAAATAGCTGTACGTCGCCTCCATGAAATTCTGAAAATTGCTTGGTCTCGGGTTCCTTATTCAATCTTACTTTTGCCTGCGCAGAGGAAATGTTATGCCTAGAAATTTGAGTATTGCCTGTTCGTCGCACTCGGCGGTAGATGAGCCAATGATGCTGAGCTTTGCGCCTACGACACTGTCCCAAAACTTGTTAGCCGGCAGTTCGGTGTCAGTCAAGTTGTCGCCGGCCGTACACGGTAATATGACTAGTCTTGCAGCAGCCTTGAACGGTGTCGTCACGTCGGGTAAACGTCGTGACGATGGCGCTGACTTAGCTGGGCTGGCAGCGGTCAAATTTGCCAATTGCGAGAGCGGCAGGAAGCTGGTCGACCCGACGACAGCACCGAATAAAATGACTGGCACCGCGCCACCGTGGTCTGGTTCGACAGGCTGGGCGTGGGCCGAAGCGCAGGTGCGGGAATTGGTCGCCAGGCTGGCGGCACAGGCCGCTGCGCTGTTCGCCGATACTGCGCAGGAAGATCAGGCGGAAGCCTTGTACTTCCCGCGCTTGACAGCGGATCAAGAACTGCGTGCCCAATTGAGCCTGACTGAGCGTGAAATTGCGCGTTTACCGCCGGCACATCCGGCCAGGCAACTGCTGCCTGGCTTGCGCTCTGCCGCGCGGGAGGAGGGAAGCTTCTCTTGGGCTGAGCGCTTGATCAATTGGTTCGTGCAGCCGACTTCTGAAGATGTGCGCGGTAATCAACAGTGGCAACTGCTGCAGAAGTTTATTGTCGTGGCGGAGCAGGCGTTTGAGCAGCCCGGCGAGCAAGCGTCTGAGCCCGTCGCTGTGGCCGCATCGGCCTGTGCGCGCTTGTTGGATATGCTGCAGCAGCGTATCGACAACGCGCAGCAAGCAAGGCAAGCTTTGCTGGTACCAGCGCAACAAGCCGGTCTGCAGAAACAGGTGCAGTTAGACGGGATTTTGCTTGGCAGCGCGGTCGAACTGCTGGAATTGTTGGAACAGCAGAGCTTACTGCAAGGACAAACAATGCGCGCGGCGGCCGGCGGCACCCGAGCACCCCTGGGGACGCGAATATTGACATCGGAAGACTGCTTGGCGCTGTTGGCACCTTGGCTGACTGAGGTGGAGGATATTGCCTGCCGCGCCGATCGCTTTGTAGAGATGCAAGGCACCTTCAGTACGGCGATTGTTTTGCTCAGTCAACTGTGGGCGAGCAGTCTGGAACCGCGCTTGCTCAGTGATACGCTGGCGCTGTGGTCAGAGCAACAGACGCAAGCAGAAACTCGTCGCTTGGAGCACAACGCTCGTGTATGCAATCTGGTGTCGCTGCTGGCCTTGTCGCAGGACATCGCCGGATATCAGCGGCGCTGGCAGGCTGCCGAGCAGTCGCAACTGGCGTGGCAGGCAGACCAGCAGGTCGTCGAAGCGCAGTGGTACGCCGTTCATCATCCTCATACGCCGAGCGAAAGTGAAGCGAGCCTGATTCACCGACTGATGCAAGCATGGTTGCAGCGCTATAACGCCACGGGATTTACTGCGCAACAAGCGCAGCAGGCTGGGCACATGGCCGAAGCCTTGGCGCGTTACATGCATGAGGCCGAAAGGACGACGCACTCACAGCAGGTCATCGTACCCAAGGATCTGATGGCCCAAGGCGTGCCTTCCTTGTCGCGCAGTTGGTCGGCGTGGGCTGAGATCGATGGTGTCGCACCGCTGGTGCGCGATCCGGCACCGCTAGCTGATTTCGACTCTGCCGGACAGTCGATCTCCGCGGCCACTGTCACGACGGCCGTAGCCATGCTGGCTGCGGTGGCGGCGCGTGCGGTTGGTGGTTCGGCGAGCGGGGTCGCAAGTCTCGGCGTGGCGGCGGGTCTGGCCAGTGTTTGGCCCACTGCAGAGGGCGCGCGCGCAGCAGGCAATAAGGCTTGTGTGATGAATCTGGCGGATCAGTCGGATACCAGCAAGAGCCAGTCGCAGCGCCAGCAATTATCGGATGCCTTGGCAGCGCTGAGCAAGCAGGGCGCACAGATTACGCCGGTGGAACAAAATCCCTGGCCTGTAATGCAAGAAGCCGCCAAGCTCTTGCTCTCCGCCGAACAACAAAACGCCCGACTCGATCA
>NZ_JASJVS010000011.1:0-85103 GCF_035019605.1 Undibacterium sp. 5I2
GCGACGAAGGAGCGACGCGATGGGAGGGGATGCAAACCCCTTCCAGAGTCTTTTCCATCGTCGCTTGCGACGATCCACTAAGTTGTTGGCGCCGGAGATTAGAAGCTGCGTCCGACTTTGATGACAGCCAGATTCGCGCCCGGGTTCGGGTGTTTGATTGCGCCATTCGAGAAATGTTGTATCTTCAGACCGATATCCCAACCACTGTTGAGCACATAGCCGACACCGATGTGGTCGCCGAATTGGAAGGCGGTCGAAAATTGACGGTTGTTATTGCTGTAGACATGGGAAAATAAATGCGCGCCGATACCGGCTTCGCCATACCAGCCCTTTTTATTATCATTTTGTAGACGGAAGACCGGCGTGATACCGATGTCGGTGATGTTTTGCGTGGCACCGCTGACGCCTTGATAGGCATTGTTGCGCCATTGAGTAAGCGTGACATCCCAATAGCCGCCGAGATGGGTGCCATTGGATTGGAACCAGGCTTTATCCCAGTTCCACTGTGCGCCGGCGCGCACGAATTGCGAACGATTTCCGCTGGCGAATTCGCCGGAAACCGAGTCAAGCGCGTAGGCGCTGGTCGTGCTCAACAACAGGCCGAGGGCGGCCAACAAAGCTTTTCGATTCATCGTTTTCATTGTGCAAATTTGCTGAAATAAAAAAATACTAGGGTAGCATGATTCGACCTCGCTGATCATCCTGCTCTACAATGGCATCTGTTTAATTTTTTCTTTTACTGACCAATGTCACCAACTCGCGACACAATTCACATTGCCTTTCTTGGCATCGGTTTGATGGGTAAGCCGATGGCGCAAACTTTGCTCGCTGCCGGTTATCGCTTATCGGTTTGGAACCGGAGTCCGGCCAAAGCGGCTGCACTCCAAGAGTATGGGGCAGAATTGGCGCTCGACGCTGCTACGGCGGTGGCTCAGGCCGATGTGGTGATCACCATGCTCGATGCCGGTCCGGTGGTACTTGAAGTGGTGCAGCAGATCGCTCCAGCGCTGCGCGCCGGCGCGATCGTCATCGACATGAGCTCGACCCGACCGGATGAAGCACGGCAATGCCATGCCATGCTCGCCGCGCGCGCGGTCGGCTTCATTGATGCGCCGGTTTCCGGCGGCGTGATCGGTGCCCAAGCAGGTACGTTGGCGATCATGGCGGGTGGTTCAGTGGCCGATTTTAATGCGGTTGCGCCGCTGTTTGACGTACTCGGGCGGGCCACCCATGTTGGTGCGGCCGGTACCGGGCAATTGGCGAAGTTGTGTAACCAGCTCATAGTCGGTGGCACAATTAATATCATCGCCGAGGCTTTATTGTTGGCACAAGCAGGCGGGGCTGATCCGGTCGCGGTACGCCAAGCTTTACGCGGCGGTTTTGCCGAAAGCCGGATTTTGGAAGTGCATGGTCAGCGCATGCTCGAGCGTGCCTTCATCCCCGGTGGCCAGGTCAAGACCCAGGCCAAGGATATGGAGAATATCTTGAGTGCCGCCGCTGCCGTCGGTCTGACGCTGCCATTGAGCCAGCAGGTGGCGGCGATCTATGCCGGCTTGCTGCCCGATTATCCGCAGGCCGATCATTCGGCCGCGCTGCTGGCACTCGAACAGCGCAATCCCGGGCTGCGCCTCGGATCTTTACCCGATCAATTACCATGAGCGGCGTGCGTCGCGATGGCTCTGTCATTTCACCAGGAATAAGCATGAGTTCAACCATAGTTCGCGGGGTTTGTCCGCATGATTGCCCCGATACCTGTGCCTTGTTGGTGACGGTCGAAGATGGCAAGGCCGTTGCCGTTAAAGGCGATCCCGATCATCCGACTACGGCCGGGGTGCTGTGTACCAAGGTGTCGCGCTATACCGAGCGTACCTACCATCCGGAACGACTGTTGTATCCGCAAAAACGGGTAGGAAAAAAAGGCGCCGGCCAGTTTGTCCGCATCAGTTGGGAAGAGGCGCTGAGTACTATCGCGGCGCGGCTCGCACCGCTGGCGGCCGAGCGGCCATTGGCGATCCTGCCTTACAGTTATGCTGGAACCATGGGCTTGTTGCAGGGTGATGGCATGGCGCAGCGGTTTTTTCATCGTATCGGCGCGTCGTTTCTCGATCGTACCATTTGCGCTACCGCCGGCGGTGTCGGTTACAAGTACACCCTGGGCGCGCGCGTCGGTACCGATACCGAACAGGTGCAGAATGCTCGCTTGATCATCATCTGGGGTGGCAATCCTATCGCCTCGAATCTGCATTTGTGGATGCGGGTGCAGGAAGCCAAGCGAGAGGGCGCGCAATTGATTTGTATCGATCCCTATCGCTCGTTGACGGCCGAGAAGTGTCATCAGCATATCGCACTCTTACCCGGTACCGATGCGGCGCTGGCGCTGGGCATGATGCATGTGCTGTGTGCCGAAGATTTGCTTGACCATGCCTATATCGCTGCGCATACCTTGGGCTTTGCCGAGCTCAAACAGCGTGTGGCCGAGTGGGATCCCGAACGTGTGGCGGCGGTGTGCGGTATTACTGCAGCAGAAGTGATTGGTTTGGCACGCGCCTATGGTCAGGCTGGTCAGCGCGGTGAGCCTAGTCTGATACGTATGAATTACGGCATACAACGCGTGCATGGTGGTGGCATGGCGGTACGGAATATCGCTTGTCTGCCAGCCTTGACCGGGGCTTGGCGGCACGCTGCCGGCGGCGTGCAATTATCGCTGTCCGATAGTTTTCCGCGTAATACCGCGTATTTGCAGCGTCCCGATTTGTTTCCGGCTGAGTTGCCGCGTCGGACCATTAACATGAGTACCATCGGAGACGATTTGCTGCGCCCGAGTTCGGCCGAGTTTGGCCCGCAAATTGAAGCCTTGTTTGTGTATAACTCCAATCCGGTAGCGATCGCGCCGGAATCGGGCAAGGTGATGCAAGGTTTTGCGCGTGAAGACTTATTTACGGTAGTGCTTGAACATTTCCAAACCGATACTGCCGACTATGCCGATCTGCTGCTGCCGGCCACCACGCAGCTTGAACACACCGATATTCACAGCACTTATGGTCACTTGTATATGATGGCGAACAATGCGGCGATTGCGCCGCTCGGTGAAGCCAAGCCTAACAGTGAAATTTTTCGCTTGCTAGCGCAGGCGATGGGTTATACCGAGCCGTGTTTTTCTGAGAGCGATGATGAGATGGCCAGTCGGGCCTTTAATAACAAGGATGAACGCGCGATTCATTTCGACTGGGCTTCCTTGAAAAAAACCGGTTGGCAAAAACTACGCGTGAAAGCGGCGCCGTTTGCCGAGGGTGGGTTTACCACGCCATCTGGTAAGTGTGAATTTTATAGTGCGACGATGGCGCGTGATGGTTTTGACCCTTTGCCCGGCTATACTGCGCCGCATGAGTCGGTGGCCAGCGCGCCACAGTTGGCGCAGCATTATCCTTTGGCGATGATTTCGCCGCCGGCGCGTAATTTTCTTAATTCGACCTTCGTCAATGTCAAGAGTTTACGCGATACCGAAGGCGAGCCGCATCTCGATATGCATCCCGATGACGCCACTGCACGCGCCATCGCTGATGGCGATATGCTGAGAATTTTCAATGATCGTGGCAGTTTCGTCGCGCGTGCGCGGGTGACCGACAAGGCACGTGCCGGCTTGGTGGTGGCCTTGTCGATATGGTGGAAGAAGCTCGCCAGCGACCATAAAAATGCCAATGAAGTGGTGAGCCAAGGCTTGACTGATATGGGTAAGGGACCGACGTTTTATGATGTGCTGGTGCAAGTAGAACGCCTGAACGAATTGCCTTGAGGCTCGTTTACTAGAGAACAGTTTCAATTTGCAGCTAAACCGCTTGCCATGTGCCCTCATTGTCGCTAGCATCAATGACGGCGCAGTACACAGATTAAAAAGAACGATCATGCTTTTTATTCGCTTGTGAGCAACAATATCGAGGCGAAAAAAATTTACGACGACATAACAATCAGAGACGAGGACGTATATGGACAAGTTTTGGCTTAAATCCTATCCCGAAGGGATTCCTGCAGAAATCGATGTGACCCGCTATGAATCGCTGGTACAGATGCTCGACGAAGCATTCAAAAAATTTGCTCCGCGTAATGCTTATGCCTGCATGGGGGCAGTTCTGACGTATGCTGAACTCGACCGCTTGTCGCAACAAGTCGGTGCTTGGCTGCAGAGCCGCGGCTTGTCGCAGGGTGCGCGGGTGGCGATCATGATGCCGAATGTCTTGCAATATCCGGTGGTGATGGCGGCGGTACTGCGCGCCGGTTATGCCGTGGTGAATGTGAATCCGCTGTATACGCCACGGGAACTTGAACATCAATTGAAAGATTCTGGCGCGGAGGCGATTTTTATTTTGGAAAATTTCGCCATCACGCTCGAGCATGTGTTGGCAAAAACCGCGATCAAGCATATCGTGGTGGCGAGCATGGGCGATATGTTAGGCGGCCTCAAAGGCATGCTGGTCAATTTCGTTGTGCGCAATGTAAAAAAAATGGTGCCGGCATTTTCGCTGCCAGGAGCACTGCGTTTCAAGCAAGTGTTGTCGCAAGCTGCGGGCATGAAGTTGAAACCAGTCATTATCAAGCATGATGATGTGGCGTTTTTACAGTACACCGGCGGTACCACCGGTGTCTCGAAAGGTGCGACGCTCACGCACCGCAACGTGGTGGCCAATGTTTTGCAAAATGATGCATGGCTCTCACCAGCTATGTCTGGTCATGAAGATGAAGCCAAGGTGATCGTCTGCGCCTTGCCGCTTTATCATATCTTCGCCTTGACGGTATGCAGTTTGCTCGGCACGCGCATCGGTGCGATGAATTTGCTCATTCCTAATCCGCGCGATATCCCTGGGTTTATCAAAGAATTGCAAAACTATAGGGTTAATATTTTCCCCGCCGTGAATACGCTGTATAACGGCTTGCTCAATAATCCCGAATTCGCCAAGCTCGATTTTTCTGGTT
Source organism: Undibacterium sp. 5I2 (assembly GCF_035019605.1). Classification (NCBI taxonomy): domain Bacteria; kingdom Pseudomonadati; phylum Pseudomonadota; class Betaproteobacteria; order Burkholderiales; family Oxalobacteraceae; genus Undibacterium; species Undibacterium sp. 5I2. The sequence goes on from NZ_JASJVS010000011.1 coordinate 4,969, forward strand.
ATGAAATTTGCAGTGGCGGCGGTATGGCAGTGCAAAAAGCGGTGGCCGACAGATGGCTCAAGGTCACTGGTTGCGCGATTGCTGAAGGTTACGGTTTGTCGGAAACCTCACCGGTGGCTACGGCTAACCCGGCGAATACCAAAGAATTTTCCGGCACCATAGGCATGCCGGTCCCATCGACCGATATCATGATTTTGGATGATGACGGTAATTCGGTACCACTTGGGCATGCCGGTGAAATTGCGATTCGTGGCCCGCAAGTGATGGCCGGTTATTGGAACCGTCCGGAAGAGACCGCCCAAGCCATGACGGCTGATGGTTTTTTCAAGACTGGTGACATCGGTATTATGGATTTTCGCGGTTACACCACGATCGTCGATCGTAAGAAAGATATGATTTTGGTTTCCGGCTTTAATGTCTATCCGAATGAAATCGAGGGCGTGGTCGCCATGCATCCGGGCGTGCTTGAGTGTGCTTGCATCGGCGTACCGGATGCCAATTCGGGCGAGGCGGTCAAATTGTTCGTGGTGCGCCGGGATCCGACTTTGACGGTGGATCAGTTGATGGACTATTGCAAAGAGCAATTCACCGCTTACAAAAAACCGAAGTACATTGAATTCCGTCTGGAATTGCCGAAGACGAATGTCGGTAAGATTTTGCGGCGTGAATTGCGCGACGAAAAAAAATCAGCTTAAGCGCCGGCTGAGTGGAAAAAAAAGGAAGGCTGCGGCCTTCCTTTTTTGTTTTTCGTCAGTGCTGCCGTTCACGCCAAGCCGGGGCGGCCATCTTCGACGGTGAAACTCTTGAGCGTAGCGATGCCGGATTCCGGATTGGCGACGTCATCGAGTGCGAGGAAATGGCTGAGCATTTTTTTCTCGGTAATTTCCAACAGCATGTAACCACGTTTGTCGCTGCGACCATATTTCAGATGGGGGTTGGCTAGCACGATCTGATCAGTAATTTCTTGCGGACGCGAATTCGAGGTGATCGAGGTGCCGCAAAATTCAGTGGCGATGCGGGGATTGCTTGCGCTGGCGCGGGCGTTGAAGTCTCGTTTCAGATGGGCGGCATAAAACGTATGCACGTCGCCGGAAAGGACGACCGGATTATTCACTTGGTAGCGCTGTAAGTCATCGAGCAAGCGAGTGCGTCCGGCTGGATAGCCGTCCCAGCCATCAGTCCAAAAGCGTGCTTCGGCATTAGCGCCAAGCGGGCTTAAGTTACATTGTGCCATCAGGGTTTGCTGCGCGAGGATATTCCATTTACCGGGCGACTTTGCCAAACCACGCGCCAGCCATTGTTCTTGTTCGTAGCCGAGCAGGGTGCGAGTGGGATCGCGCAGCTCATTGCATTCGCCGTAGCTGACGAAATTCGAACCACCACGGCCGGGTTTGGCACAGGCTTGGTAGGAACGGTATTGGCGGTCGTCGAGCACATGCAAGCGTGCCAGCCGACCCCAATCGTAGCGATCATACAAGCGCATATGGGCAAACTGGGCCGGCGTGACGGTCGCTTGCTGCAGGCGTACCGGCATATGTTCGTAGAAGGCCTGATAGGCGGCGGCGCGCCGTGGCATGAAGTTAGGATCGAGCCGTTCATCGCGGTCATTACCGTAGTCATTACTCACTTCGTGATCATCCCAGGTGACAATCCATGGTGCGCTGTGGTGCGCCGCTTGCAGTTGCAGGTCGCTTTTGTATTGCGCATAGCGGGCGCGGTAGCCGGCCAAGCTGCTGCTTTCGATGTCGCGTCGGCGTGGGCTGTTCGGGTGGCGCAGGTCGTAGGGACCCCACTCGTAGATGTAGTCCCCGAGGAAGGCGACCAAATCGGGTGCGGCAGCGGCGATGTGGCGATGTGCCGCATAGGCGCCGTATTCCCAATGCTGACAAGAGGCCACCGCAACGCGTAACAAAGCCACGGCGGCGTCGGCAGCCGGTGCAGTACGGGTGCGTGCCGGTGGGCTGACGGCGTCGCCGAGCAGAAAGCGATACCAGTACCAGCGATCTGGGCGTAAGCCGGTGACATCGACGTGCACACTGTGCGCCAACTCCGGCAGGGCAAACGCCTCGCCGCGTGCGACGATGCTGGCGAAGGTATGCTCATCCGCGACTTCCCAGCGGACTTTGTAGACGGTATCGCCATAGACTGGTTCGGCCAGCGGCGCGGCGATCAGGCGGGTCCACAGCACCACGCTGTCCGGGCGTGGTGAGCCCGAGGCTACGCCGAGCGCAAACGGATAACCGCCGCTGTAGCGTTCGGCCGCCTGACCGGGAAACGCGCGTGCCAGCGCAGCGAGGGCGGCCAGTTTCAGTGAACGGTGCAGGAACCGCCGACGCGTCGCCATCTCAGCGTACCGTCGCCAGTGCGCTCAGCGGTGGGATCTGGCGCGGTTTGCGCTCTTCATCGGTAGCGACGTAGGTCAGAGTGGCTTCGGTGACTTTGACGGTGCTGGCTTGCAGACGGTTACGTTCGGCATACACTTCGACCGAAATGGTGATCGAGGTATTGCCGACCTTGACGACTTCGGCATAGAACGACAGCAGGTCGCCGACAAACACCGGTTGTTTGAACAGGAAAGAGTTGACCGCGATGGTGGCGACGCGGCCGTTGGCGCGCCGGGCGGCCGGAATCGCTCCGGCGATGTCGACTTGGGACATGATCCAGCCGCCGAACACGTCGCCATGGATATTGGCATCGGCTGGCATAGGCATGACCCGCAGGGTAGGCATGTGGGGCGGCAGAGTAGTTTGCATGAGATCAGACATCGCGAGCTTCCTTAAAACGTTACAATCTGGTTCGGCGTGGCGCATGATGCAGTTTCATTGGCACGCCATTCGGTACCTCATGATAAACCACTTCAAGAAAAGACTCCTACGATGCGTCGCAGAGAAAACACCGGCAACCGCAGCCTGCCCGCTGCCGACCAGCCACGCGGCGACTGGTCAACCATCAAAACCCTGTTGCCTTATCTGTGGGCCTACAAATGGCGGGTGTTATTGGCTTTGTCATTTTTGGTCGCGGCCAAGCTGGCCAATGTCAGCGTGCCTTTATTGCTGAAAAAATTAGTCGACAACATGACGATTTCGCCCAGCCATCCGGCGGCGCAGTTGGTCCTGCCGGTCGGTCTGTTGTTGGCCTATGGTGCGCTGCGCTTGTCGACGACGATGTTTACGGAATTGCGCGAATTTGTCTTCGCCAAGGTGACGCAGCGGGCGGTACGCACGATTGCCTTACAAGTGTTCCGTCATTTGCATGCGCTGTCGCTGCGCTTTCATCTCAATCGTCAAACCGGTGGCGTCACGCGGGACATTGAACGCGGCACGCGCGCGGTGTCGTCGCTGGTGTCGTATGCCTTGTTCAGCATTGTGCCGACTTTGTTGGAAATTACCATGGTGCTGATTTATTTGAGCACGCATTATGATAAATGGTTTGGCATCATTACTTTTTGCGCGCTGTTTTTGTATATCGCTTTCACGATTACGGTTACCGAATGGCGCACGCATTTTCGCCGCACCATGAATGAGCTCGATTCCAAGGCGCATACCAAAGCGATCGATTCCTTACTCAATTATGAAACGGTAAAGTATTTTGGCAATGAGGAATACGAAGCGCAACGCTATGACCAAGGCTTGCAGAATTTTGAGGCGGCTGCCGTTAAATCGCAGACCAGTCTGTCTTTACTCAATACCGGGCAGTCGCTGATCATCGCCACGGCCGTCACGTTGATATTGTGGCGCGCTACCGCCGGTGTGATCGATGGCAGTATGAGTCTGGGTGATCTGGTGTTGGTCAATTCTTTCATGCTGCAATTGTATGTGCCGCTGAATTTTCTCGGTGTGTTGTACCGCGAGATCAAACAGAGCATGGCCGATATGGAGAAACTGTTTTCTCTGTTGGAGCAGAATCAGGATATTGCCGACAGTGAAACAGCGCTGCCGCTGCGTATCAAGCACGATGCTTCGATCAGTTTCGAACACGTCAATTTCAGTTATGAGAGTAATCGTCAGATTTTATTCGATATCAATTTCACGATAGCCGCCGGTACGACGACGGCGGTGGTTGGCCACAGTGGTTCCGGGAAGTCGACGCTGTCGCGTTTGTTGTTCCGTTTTTATGATATCGAGAGTGGCGTGATTGCGATCGCTGGCCAAGATGTGCGCGCGCTGACCCAGGCCTCGGTCCGTGCTGCCATCGGTATCGTGCCGCAAGATACAGTTCTGTTCAACGATACGATTGAATACAACATCGGTTATGGCAAACCGGGTGCAAGCAAGGCAGAAATTATCGCCGTGGCCAAGGCCGCGTATATCCATGATTTCATCGAGTCGCTGCCGGATGGTTACCAGGCTATGGTGGGTGAGCGCGGCTTGAAATTATCGGGCGGTGAAAAACAAAGGGTGGCGATCGCCAGGACGCTGCTGAAAAATCCGCCGATTTTGATTTTTGATGAAGCGACCTCGGCGCTCGATTCGCAATCTGAGCAAATGATACAGGCGCAATTAAAAGAGATTTCACGCAGCCACACCAGTTTGGTGATTGCCCATCGGCTCTCGACCATCGTCGATGCACAGCAGATTTTGGTCATGGATCAAGGCCGTATCATCGAGCGCGGCACCCATGCGCTGTTACTGGCTCAGCAAGGCGCGTATGCACGTATGTGGGAGCGCCAACAAAGTGGTGCGAGCGAAGTCGCTGTCGCCGCATTGGCGGAAATATAAATGGAAACCAAGTGGCTGGAAGATTTTGTCTCGCTGGCTGAAACCAATAGTTTCAGCCGTTCGGCGGAGTTGCGTCATGTGACGCAGCCGGCATTTTCGCGCCGTATTCAATCGCTGGAAGCGTGGTTGGGCAGCGATTTGATCGACAGGACTTCCTACCCGACACGTTTGACACATGCCGGTGAAGTGTTTTACGAGCAGGCGCTGGCGATGTTGGGGCAGATTAATAATGCGCGGGCGCTGTTACGCGGTAAACGCACCAGCCCACAGACTACGGTCGATTTTGCCGTGCCGCATACGCTGTCACTGACCTATGTACCACGCTGGCTGACCGGCCTGGAAAGTGCCTTCGGCGAAATTCATAGCCGCCTGCTGGCGCTGAATGTACATGATGCCGTCATGACGCTGGTTGAAGGCGGCTGTGATTTGTTGCTGTGCTATCACCATCCGCGCCAACCCTTGTTACTCGATGCCAGTCAGTACGACATGATCAGCATGGGCCGCGAAGCGCTGCGCGCCTATACCCGTTGCAATAAGCAAGGACAGCCCGATTTTGTTTTGCCCGGAACGGCCGAGGCACCTTTGCCATTTTTGGCCTATGCGAATAATGCCTACCTCGGGCGCATGGTCGATTTGGTGCTTAATGATGGTCGAATTCCTTTGCATTTGGAAAAATGCTATGAAACCGATATGGCGGAAGGTTTGAAAATGATGGCGCTGGAAGGCCGCGGCGTGGCATTTTTACCGGCCTCGGCGGTCACTCGCGAAGTACGCCAAAAACTGTTGGCGCGTGCCGATGAAGAGAGTGGTGCTTGGGAGTTGGAGATGGAAATTCGTTTGTACCGCGAACGCCCCTCCTTGCAACGTCCGGGCAAGGCGGTGGTATCACGTTTGTGGGAATATCTTGAGCAAGTTCAGTCAAGAGATGATAAAAAAGTACAGAAGAAAAATCGAAAATAGCGATTGATAGCGGTACTTTATTTTGCTTTTTATGGTGTGAAACGGAAACTATGCGTTCATTGCATAGATTCATGCAAACAAAGCATTGGCTGATTTTTGAAGCGGAAGACTACACTGCGTGGGCTTTTCGGTGTGCCGGAACTATCCGGCTAGACCGAAAAAACCATTCTTGAACTTCCCCTATCAGAAGGCCTATTCAACATGAGCACACCGCATCAGATTCCCTCCTACCTCACCCCGAGCGAAACCGGCCCTTGGTCGGTGTATCTTGAGCAAATCGACCGCGTCACGCCGTATCTCGGTTCGCTGTCGCGCTGGGTCGAAACTCTCAAACGTCCGAAACGTATTTTGATCGTCGATGTGCCTATCGAGCGTGATGATGGCAGTATTGCCCACTTCGAAGGCTACCGTGTACAGCACAATACTTCGCGCGGTCCGGGTAAGGGTGGCGTGCGCTTTCATCAAGATGTGACACTCTCAGAAGTGATGGCCTTGTCGGCCTGGATGACGATTAAAAACTCGGCTGTCAATGTGCCATACGGTGGTGCTAAAGGCGGTATCCGCGTGGATCCGAAGACCTTGTCACGCGGCGAATTGATGCGCATGACGCGCCGGTATACTTCCGAAATCGGTATCATTATCGGCCCGGACAAAGATATTCCTGCACCCGACGTCAACACCAATGAGCAAACCATGGCGTGGATGATGGATACGTATTCGATGAATGAGGGGCGCAACGCTACCGGCGTGGTGACCGGCAAGCCGATTTCTTTGGGTGGTAGTTTGGGGCGGCGCGAAGCTACCGGGCGCGGCGTATTTGTGGTTGGTTGTGAAGCGGCGGCTAAGCGTGGTATGGCCATCACCGGTGCGAAAATTGCTGTGCAAGGTTTCGGCAATGTCGGCGGGATTGCGGCACGCTTGTTTGCCGAAGCGGGTGCCAAAGTAGTGGCGGTGCAGGATCATGGCGGGACGATTTTTCATTCCAACGGTTTGAATGTAGCGGCCTTGCTCGAGCATGTCGCTACGCATGGCAGTGTGGCTGGTTTCGCTGCCATCGAAGCGGTGCTGCCGGATCAGGAATTCTGGGCCGTCAATTGCGACATCATGATTCCCGCCGCACTTGAACAGCAAATCACGGCAGACAATGCCAATCAGATACGTGCCAAGATTATTTTGGAAGGTGCCAACGGCCCGACTACCCCGCAAGCCGATGATATTTTGCGCGACAAGGGTGTATTAGTGGTACCCGATGTGATCGCCAATGCCGGTGGTGTGACGGTATCGTACTTCGAATGGGTACAGGATTTCTCCAGCTATTTCTGGACTGAAGATGAGATCAATCAACGTCTCACTCGCATCATGACAGAAGCGTTCAATGCAGTTTGGCAAGTGACGGAAGAGAAGCAAGTGTCTTTGCGAACGGCAGCTTTCATTATCGGTTGCTCACGCGTGTTGCAAGCGCGTGAAGTGCGCGGTCTGTATCCTTAATCCGGTTTTTTTGCGAGGCCCAGCCTGGTTTCGGCCGCGCTCAGGACGATTGAGGCGGCTTGCTGAGCGGGCTGGATAACTGGCGCAAAATGTATGCACAAACAGGAAAATATGTTTTTTTTGCTAGATGAATAAACATTATTTCCACACTAATTTGTAACAAGTGCTAAAAAAAGTGCGTTGAATATGCTTTGTGGCAATAAAGTTCTTGAGTATAGAAGGATTTTTTCATTACCATCGTTGACATGATAAACGGAGGTGGTATGAGAATGCTGGACAAATGCTGGGCGGCAGGTTTGCTGTACTTGTTGGTGGCCGCTTTGCCGCTTACTGCTGCGGCCGACACGCTCGCGCACATCAAAGAGACGCAAACCGTGACGATTGCGTATCGCGAATCGTCGGTACCGTTTTCGTATTTGACGACGGGTAAAGTACCGATGGGTTACTCGATCGATGTCTGCCTGAAATTTGTCGACGCAATTAAAAAGGAATTGAAGTCGCCGGGCTTGAAAGTCAATTACGTTTCGGTCACACCGAGTACCCGGATTGCCATGATTGCCGAAGGCCATGCCGATATGGAGTGCGGCTCGACGACGAATAACGCAGAACGGCGTAAGCAAGTCAGTTTCATCATCCCCCATTTTTTCGCCGCGACGCGCATGATCGTGCGCAGTGATGCCGGCATCAAGAACTGGACCGATCTCAAAGATAAGAAAGTCGTGACGACCAAGGGCACTACCACGGTCAAGTTGCTCAATGACAGAGATAAGGCGCGCGGCTTGAACCTGCGCTTATTGGAAGGCAATGATCATGCCGAATCGTTTGGCATGGTAGAGAAGTTTTCGGCCGATGCGTTTACCATGGATGATGTGTTGCTATATGGTTTTCGTGCCAACAGCAGTCATCCCGACAAATTTGTCATCGTCGGCGATGCGCTGTCGACCGAACCGTATGGCATCGTCGTGCATAAAGAGGATGCGGCGTTCAAGGATTTGCTCGATCGCGAAATGGCGCGCATGATGAATGACGGCGAGCTCACGCGTCTGTATGATAAATGGTTTAAAAAAGCGATTCCGCCAAATGGCGTTAATTTGGCGATGCCGATGGGTTTTTTGCTGAGAGATAATATTCGCTTTCCTTCGGATAAAGTTGCCGACTGATGCGTAATTTTGAGGCTTTTTGGCGCTCGATTTTCTTTTCCAAGCACAGTAAAATTATTAAGATGTCTAGGCTTTGCTGTTTTGGTACGTGATAATACTTATCAAAACAGGTAAAAAAAGAAGCTTGTGACTGGCGTGCTTTGATAAACTGATTGTTATCAACTATTCTGATTTTACTTTGAGGAGACAGTATGAAAATGTTAAAAGTTTTGGCATTGATGGCGGCTGCGGGCTTGTTGGTCGGCACCGCTTCTGCCCAAGAAACAGGCACACTGAAGAAAATTAAAGAAACTGGCATCATTACGCTGGGCGTACGCGATTCCTCGATTCCCTTTTCGTATTTGGATGACAAACAATCGTATGAAGGTTATTCGATCGATTTGTGCATGAAAATCGTCACTTCGGTACAAAAACAACTGGGTTTGAGCTCACTCAATGTCAAGCTCAACCCTGTCACTTCCGCCACCCGTATCCCTTTGATGGCCAATGGCACCATCGATCTGGAATGCGGTTCGACGACTAATAACGTTGAACGCCAAAAGCAAGTTGCTTTTGCTCCAACCACGTTTGTCACAGCCAACCGGATTTTGTCGAAAAAAGCTGCGCACATCAAGACCTTGGCTGATTTGAAGGGCAAGTCTGTCGTATCGACTTCCGGTACCGCAAATCTGAAACAATTAACGCAGTTGAATGCCGATCAAAACTTGGGCATCACTATTTTGCCAGCCAAAGACCATGCGGAAGCCTTTCTGATGGTAGAAACCGGTCGTGCCGTCGCTTTCGTGATGGATGATATTTTGCTCGCTTCCTTGGCTGCCAATTCCAAGGCGCCAAGCGATTACGAAATCAGCAAAGAAGCTTTGTCGGTTGAACCATACGGCATCATGCTGCGCAAAGATGATCCTGCTTTCAAGAAAGCTGTCGATACAGCGATCAGCAATGTGTTGACTTCGGGCGACATCAACCGCATCTATGCGAAATGGTTCTTGCAACCGATTCCGCCTAAAGGCATTTCCATGAACTGGCCAATGTCTGATAATTTCAAGGCCGTAGTCGCCAAGCCAACTGATTCCGGTGAACCAGCAGCGTATGCTGCCGTACCTGAAGCACAGCAAGCGGTATTGAAAAAGAAAAAATAAAGCCGTTTTCGGTTAATGATCATCACAACGGGGGGCCTTGCTCGCTCCCCGTTTTGTTTGGTGCAAGCAAATGTCATCAATCTGAATCTGCCGTGCGCATGGTATGCGCTGACGGCAGTAAGTTTGTTTGGCCTGAGCGAGTGATGATGCTGGCAATCAAGGGAGGAGAGACATGAATTACAATTGGAACTGGAACATATTTTGGGAGGCGGCGCCAGATGGCGGCGGCAGCTATTTTGATTCGCTGATTTCAGGTTTGCTGTGGACCTTGGCAACAGCCGCCTTGGCTTGGATCATCGCCTTGGTCTTGGGTTCCATCGTCGGTACCATCCGTACGGGCCCCAACAAATGGGCGGCACGAATCGGCAATGCGTATGTGGAATTGTTCCGCAATATACCCTTGCTGGTGCAAATGTTCCTGTGGTATTTCGTCATGCCTGAACTGATGCCTACTGAGATAGGCAACTGGCTCAAGTCCATGCCGAATGCCCCATTCATCACGGCGGTATTGAGTCTGGGCTTTTTTACCTCGGCTCGCGTCGCGGTGCAGGTATCGACCGGCATCAATGCCCTGCCACGCGGCCAACGTATGGCTGGCACGGCGCTCGGCTTGAGCTTGCCGCAGACGTACCGCTATGTGTTGCTGCCTATGGCATTTCGCATCATCATTCCTTCGCTCACGAATGAAGTCGCGGCCATCATTAAAAACAGTTCGGTCGCCTTGACCATCGGTTTGATGGAATTGACGGCCAGCGCACGCTCGATGCAAGAGTTTTCATTTCAAGTCTTTGAAGCCTTTACTGCGGCGACCTTGATCTATCTGGCCGTTTCGGTGATCGCCATTGTCGCAGCGAATCTGTTGGAAAAATTCCTGGCGGTACCTGGCTTCATTACCTCTGGTTCTGCCAAATCGGGAGGACAATAAGCATGTTTGCCAATTTTGACTTTGATGTGATCCAGCGTTCCTGGGTCTATTTGTTTGCCACCGGCATGACGTTTACGCTCAAGCTGACTTTGATGGCGATGCTCGGTGGTACGGTACTCGGGACGTTTCTGGCGATGATGCGTTTGTCCAGCAATAAACTGGTGGCCGGTTTTGCGACCACCTATGTCAATATCATGCGTTCCGTTCCGCTGGTGTTGGTGATTTTTTGGTTCTACTTTCTGGTGCCGTATCTTGGTGCTTGGGTCACCGGTTCGAATGAACCGATGCAGGTGGGTGCCTTCTCTTCTTGCCTGATTACTTTCGTCATGTTTGAAGCTGCGTATTACTGCGAAATTATGCGCTCCGGGATACAGTCGATTCCGCGTGGACAAATTTGGGCTGGTTATGCGATGGGCATGAATTACTGGCAAACCATGGGGCATATTGTTTTGCCTCAGGCGTTCCGGAATATGATTCCGATTTTATTCACCCAAACCATCGTGCTGTTCCAAGACGTCTCGCTGGTGTATGTGTTATCGATTACCGACTTCGTCGGCGCCGCCTCGAAAGTGGCACAACGCGATGGCCGTTTGGTGGAGATGTATTCGTTTGTGGCCGTGGTGTATTTCATCATGTGTTTCGGCTTGTCGAGCCTGGTGAAAAAATTACAGCAAAAGGTAGCGATCATTCGCTAGATATTGGAGATACACATGATCAAATTAAATAATGTCAGCAAATGGTATGGTCAGTTTCAAGTTCTGACCGATTGCACTACCGAGGTCGCCAAAGGCGAAGTGGTGGTGGTGTGTGGCCCTTCCGGTTCCGGCAAGTCGACCCTGATCAAAACGGTCAATGGTTTGGAGCCGTTTCAAAAGGGTGAGATCACGGTTGAAGGTATTTCGGTCGGCGATCCTAAGACCAATCTATCCAAGCTGCGCGCGCGCATAGGCATGGTATTTCAGAACTTTGAATTGTTCCCGCATTTGACGATACGGCAGAATTTGACGCTGGGTCAGGTCAAAGTGCTCGGTCGTTCGGAAGATGAAGCGACTGAACGTGGTTTGAAATACCTTGATCGCGTCGGTCTGCTGGCGCAAAAAGATAAATTCCCGGGTCAATTGTCGGGTGGTCAGCAGCAACGTGTGGCCATCGCGCGTGCCCTGTCTATGGATCCGATCGCGATGTTGTTCGATGAGCCGACTTCGGCGCTCGATCCGGAAATGATCAATGAAGTGCTCGATGTGATGGTCGGCTTGGCGCAGGAAGGCATGACCATGATGGTGGTTACGCATGAAATGGGCTTTGCTAAAAAAGTCGCCAACCGTATCGTTTTCATGGATAAAGGTTTGATCGTTGAGGATTGTGCAAAAGAAGAATTTTTCACCAATGCGCGCTCCGAACGGGCTCGTGACTTCTTAGCGAAAATCATTACGAATTAAGTGGTGTAGAAAAAAATACTCCCGTGCCGCGCGCCCGGGAGTATTTTTTTTGAGCGCTCGCCACGATACGGGTAAAATATCGTACCACTCGTATTTGAACCGAAAGCTAGCCATGACTACTGCCGCTCCACTCACACTGACCCTCACCCGCCCCGATGACTGGCATTTGCATTTGCGCGATGGCGCGGCCTTGGCCAGCGTACTGCCGCATACGGCGGCGCAGTTTGCGCGGGCGATCGTCATGCCGAACTTGAAGCCGCCGGTCACTACGACGGCGCAGGCCGCAGCCTATCGCGAGCGGATCTTGGCAGCACTGCCAGCAGGCATGCAGTTTGAACCTTTGATGGCGCTGTACCTGACCAATGATACGCCGGCCGATGAAATTCGCCGTGCCAAGGACAGTGGTTTTGTCCACGCCGTGAAACTGTATCCAGCCGGTGCCACCACGAATTCTGCTGCCGGCGTGACCGATCTCACACAGTGCTATCGCACGCTCGAAGTGATGCAAGAACTCGGTATGCCGTTTCTGGTACATGGTGAAGTGACCGATCCCGACATCGATTTATTCGACCGCGAAGCGGTCTTCATCGAGCGTGTGATGCAGCCGCTGCGTCGTGATATGCCGGAATTGAAAGTGGTGTTCGAGCATATCACCACCAGCGAAGCCGCGGCTTACGTCAGTGAAGCGAGCGGTCCGGTGGCGGCGACGATTACGCCACATCATCTGCTGTACAACCGCAATGAAATTTTTAAAGGCGGCATCCGTCCGCATTACTACTGCTTGCCCGTGTTGAAGCGCGAAAGTCACCGGCTGGCGCTGCTGAAAGCCGCTACTTCCGGGAATCCGCGTTTCTTCCTCGGCACCGATTCCGCCCCGCACCCCAAGGGTTTGAAAGAACATGCCTGCGGTTGCGCCGGTTGTTATACCGCGTTGCATGCGATGGAATTGTATGCGCAAGCGTTTGAACAAGCTGGTGCGCTCGAACGTTTGGAAGGCTTCGCCAGTTTTCATGGGCCTGATTTTTATCAGTTACCGCGCAATACAGATACGCTGAGCTTGCAGCGTATCGATTGGGTGATGCCCGATGAATTGCCGTTTGCTGACACGAGCATCGTGCCGCTCAACAGCGGCGAGACGATACACTGGAAAATGCAGGCGGCATAAGCGCGATGTCGGCGCGTTTTTTTGATGGTATCGATTGGGCCGCACCGTGGTTTGACACCGTGCGCCCGGTCGCGCAACAAGTATTGGCGGCGGCCGATTGGCGCAGCGAGCTCAATCGCTTGGCGCAGACTATGCAATTGCAGAATCATGTAGGATTGCCGCTGCATTTTATCGCCCAGCAAGATTTACCCGAAGGCGTCGCTTATGAAGCGCATATCAGCGCCACCGGTGGCGTGCCGACGCGCGAGAATCTGCATGATTTTTTCAATGCCTTGGTATGGCTGACTTTTCCACTCATCAAACGCCAGCTCAATGCCTTGCAAGCGGCGCAGATTGCCGCCTTAGGGATAGGTAAATCGCGCGGCGCGGCGCGTGATGCCGCCACTATTTTTGATGAAAATGCCGCCGTGCTGGTGCTCGCCGATGGCGCGCTTGGCGATGCTTTGCTGGCTGCTTTACGCGCGCATCGTTGGCAAGAAGCGTTCATGGCGCAAGCCGAGGTATTCGGTCAAGCTGCCGAGCTGTGGAGTTTCGGTCATGCTTTGATGGAAAAGCTGGTGACACCTTATAAGGCGATTTGCGCCCACAGTTGGGTGCTGCGGGTCGATGCCGGGTATTTTCAACAAGCGCCCGATGTTCGCCTCGGCATCATCGATAGCGCCGTGGCAGCACAGTTGGCGCAGCATGCCCTGACTACCGCCGCGTATATGCCGCTGCCAGTGGCCGGCATTCCCGGCTGGGTGGCACAGCAGGATGCGGCATTTTATGCCGATGCGGCGGTGTTTCGGCCGGCTAAACGGATTGAGTGCGCATAATTCCCATGTCCGTGCCTTTGATGTGAGGGCGACAGATAAAAGTCTGTACGATCAAGGGGAGAACAGGAATATACGCTCAGTAGCAGAGGGCAAACAACTGAGCGCGGTGGTGGTGAGAAAATTGCTTCGATTACAGCTGATTGAGCAGCAACAAGTCATGGGCATGATGGATAGTGCCTTTGCCTTCGAGCCGAAACAGGCTGACCAATTGCGCTAATCCCTGCGCTTGGTCTTGCAAGGATACCGAAGCGGTAGCGGCTTCTTCTACCAGCGCCGAATTCTGCTGCGTGGTGTCATCCATTTCGGTGATCGCTTGATTGACTTGGGCAATGCCCAGGCTTTGTTCGCGGCTGGCATGGGTAATGTCATGCATGATGGTACTGACTTGCGCGATGCTGTCGACGATCTCACTCATGGTGCTGCCGGCTTGCGCGACCAGTTTGCTGCCGGCCTGCACTTGGGTGACTGAGTCGCCGATGAGGCGGCTGATTTCTTTGGCGGCGGCGGCACTGCGTTGCGCCAAATTGCGTACTTCGCTGGCAACGACGGCGAAGCCGCGTCCTTGGTCGCCTGCTCTGGCAGCCTCGACGGCGGCATTCAGGGCCAGAATATTGGTTTGAAACGCGATGCTGTCGATGACGCCGATGATCTCGGTAATTTTATGTGCGGACGCGTTTATTTCATGCATGGTTTGTACTACTTCGTGCACCACCGTTCCGCCTTTGGCGGCGACATCCGATGCCGAGGCCGCCAAGCGATTGGCTTGTTGCGCATTGTCGGAATTCTGTTTGACGGTGGCGTTGAGTTGCTCCATCGATGCCGCCGTTTGTTCGAGCGCGCTGGCTTGGGCTTCGGTGCGGGCTGACAGATCGAGATTGCCGGCGGCAATTTGATCGGAGGCGCTGGCAATGGTGTCGGTGCCGGACCGTACTTGACTGACCAGATGGGAAAGATTGTCGCGCATATGTTTCATTGTCGCCAGCAAGCTGCTGTGGTCGCCGTGGCGTAATTTGACTTCGACGCTGAGGTCGCCATCGGCAATGCGTGTTGCGATCGCTGCCGCATACGAGGGTTCGCCGCCTAGTTCTTGGAGCATGCTGCGAGCCAGCAGCCAGCTTGCCAGCGCACCGCACAGCAAGGCGCTGAAGCTGAGGATGAACAGCATGAGCTGGGTGCTCTGATAATTTTTTTCAATTTGCTGTGCCAAGTCATTCATGTGTGCGCGCTGCAGATCGAGTAAGTTTTTCAGCAGATTTTGATAATTGTTGGCCGCCGGTAGAAAAGCTGTGGCGATCAAGCCGTCGGCCTGCTGCGCATTTCCAGCCGCTTTTTCACTGACGATTTGTTCGCGTACCGCGATGTAAGCGCTGCGTTGTGCGCGAATTTCTTCAAACAGTTTTTTTTCGTCTGCATCGCTGAGCAAGGCTTCGACTTGATTTTGCATGGCCGTGGCACCATTGGCGGTAGCGGCAGCATCCTCAGCAAAAAAAGCGGCCAGCCTTGCGTCACTGCTCTTGGCAATGGCGGTGGTGCGCCGCACTGCTACTTGAATATAGCGATACCAGTCGGCGATCAAGCGTTCTTTCGCCAGCGGTTGCTGCATCATGATGCGGGTGTCATTGGTACTGGCGCGCAGTTTCCATTGGGCGAAACCGGTAGCAATAAACGATAAACAGAGAATCATGGCAAAGCAAAGGCCAAGCCGGGTGCTGATCTTGAGGTGTTGGGGCGTCATGGGTATTTTTGTTATTAGGTAGGCGTACCGAGTCGGGCGAATTTTTGTACGCAGGTGCGCGCATACCGCCGGGCATCGGCGGTCGTGCAGTAGACGTGAGGGCGATCAGGCGCCGGTGTCGGCGGCTTGTAGTAAAGCGTACAACTGATCTTTCAAACTGATACGGACTTTCTTCAGTGCTTCGAGGGCGGCATCGGCCAGATGCTCGACACCGGTTTCGGCACGATGGATAGCCTTATCGGTCTCATCATATTCGTCAAATAATTTGGCGAAATGGGCATTGCCGGTTTTGAGTGTATGGATTTGGTCTTTGAATTCTGGGAAATCAAGGGCTAATGAATGATTGTCAACTTGCATACCGACTCCTGATCAAATGAGGGAAATTCCTTGGGGCCGCACAGTGACTCCGTGCGCCCCAAGTATTTGATATCTTATTGGCATGTGTGAAACGGGTGCTGATCTAGATCAAGTTGAGCGCAAACAGTGCGCTCAAAGGGGATGATCGATTCAGACGCTGAGACGGCGCGCTTGATTTTGCTCTGACGGCAATTTGAAGATAGCCACCGCTTGGCTCAGTGAGAGCGCTTGATCTTTCATGCTCTCGGCCGCGGCCGCGGCTTGTTCTACCAGCGCGGCATTTTGCTGCGTCATTTCATCCATGTCGGCGATGGCGATGTTGATTTGTTCTATGCCATTGCTTTGTTCTGAACTGGCCGCACGCATATCGCGCATGATATCGGCCACGCGGCCGACGCTGCTGACGATGTCTTGCATGGTTTTACCGGCATCGTCGACGAGCAAGCTGCCTTGATCGACTTTGCCGACCGAATCATCGATCAATTGTTTGATTTCTTTGGCGGCGCTGGAGCTGCGGTGCGCCAGGTTTCTGACTTCCGAGGCGACGACGGCAAAGCCGCGGCCTTGTTCGCCGGCCCGCGCGGCTTCGACCGCGGCATTGAGGGCGAGGATATTGGTTTGGAAAGCGATGCCATCGATGACACTGATAATGTCGACGATTTTGCGTGAGCTGGCCTTGATCGATGCCATCGTCAACACCACTTGCCCGACTACTTGCCCACCTTTTTGCGCGACACTGCTGGCCGAGGTGACCAAGTCATTGGCCAGACCGGCATTGTCGGCATTCTTTCTGACTGTGTCGGTCAATTCTTCCATCGAGCTGGCGGTTTCTTCCAGCGAGCTCGCTTGTGACTCGGTACGGTTGGAGAGGTCGGAATTGCCGATGGCAATTTCTTGCGAGGCGACGGTGATGGCATCGGTGCCGGTTTTAATTTGAGCCACGGTGGTGAGCAGATTATTTTGCATCTGCGTCAGTGCACGTAATAATTCACCGATTTCATCGCTGGCCGAGGCATCGATGTGCAGGCTCAGATCGCTGTTGGCAATGCGGTTAGCCACGGTGACCGCCTGTTTGAGTGGGCCGATGATGCTGCGGGCAATCAGCCAAGCGGCGGCGGCACCGAGTGCGAGCGTGAGCAAGCCAACGATGAGCATGCTGGCCATGGAGCGATGATAATTGGTCAGCGATTCATCGTAAGCCGTTTGCATCGCCGTATGTTGTTGTTGCGCCAGCGATGACAGTTCGCCCGTCCATTTTTCATGCGGTGGCAGGAACTCGCTTTGCAGTGTTGCCGAGGCATCGAAGTAATTGCCTTCAGTAACCATGGTTTGGATTTTTTTGGCAATCCCCAGCACTTGTTGCTTGTCATCCAGCGCATGTTTCAAGGTGCTGATGCCGGCTTCATCGTCGATCAGCTTTTTCGCTGCTAACTCTGATTTTTCGTAGGCAGCCAGCAGTGCCGTCAAACGCTGTGATTCGCTTTTCGCTTCGGCCGAGTCGCGCGGCGCGCACATTTTTCGTAGCACCAGCGCCAGTCCGCGAGCTTGCTCGCGCATTTCGGTCGCGGCGGCCAGACTGGCGACTTTGGTTTGGAAAATGTATTCGGTCGAGGCATGTAACTGGCTCATTTTGAACAAGGCCAGCAGTAGCAAAGCACTGGTAAACAGCAAGACTGAACCGAAGCCAATCAAGAGGCGGATGCGAATGTTAACGTGAGCGAGTGCATTCATAATGAGTCTCAGTGTTGGGAAAAACAAACAATAAATTTTTTTTTGTGGACCAATCGGCACAGCAACAAAAAACCACCGCAATAGACTGTGAGCAAGGCTACCGGATGTACGGAAAACGATACGAAAAAGTCTGAATAATTATCTTATGCACAAAAAAAATTGTGCAATTGAATATAGAAAGCGTTTTCAGCGCGCGCAGTGATAGTTTGCGAAACGCAATACTTACTTTACTGGATTTTTCGCTAAATTGCTCAAATGAAAATCTGCTGAGGAGCGGGGGAGCGGGGGAGATGAGGTCGGCACCAGGCCGTCAGAGCGAACAGACAGCGCCGCCGTTGGCGGCACTGCGCAGGAAGTGCTGATTAATTATGGTTCGCGCAGCCAGATTTGCGAACGACCGAACAAGGGTGCCCCGATGTAACCACGCACATTGAGTTTTGTGGCGTTTTCCAAAAAGGACAGTTTGCTGCGATACAGCTTGCCGTTGGCCGGGTCGAGAATTTTTCCGCCGGTATATTCATCGCCATCTTTTTTCAAGCCGAACAAAATGGTCATGCCGATGATGGGCTGGTCTTTGTTCGCGCCTTCGCATTTGTCGCACTTCGGGTTGCTGTCGGCACCGGGTTCGAGAAACAGTTTTTCGATTTTTCCTTGTAATTCGCCAGCGTTGTCGCTGATGCGTATCAAGGCTTTCGGCTTGCCGCTTTTATCGTCTATGCTTTTCCACAACCCGACCGGAGAGTCTTGGGCATGTGCAGCGGGCGCGGTGGCCAGCGTTAACAACAAGGGAAGTATCAATGCCGGCAATGCGGCGGAGCGGAAAGTTTTCATGATGTCTCCAAGTGTGTGGATGTGATATATGGGAACGCCTGAGATCAATCTCTGATGCGCCCCTTGTCTCTTCAATCATTGTACGTGGCAGCACAGGCTGACCACGTACAAGAATTTTAGAGCAAGTCCTTTAAACTTGGTTCCGTCACAAATTATGCCGCCGCTAATTTGGCGTATTGCTCACGCAATTTCACCAGTGTTGCGGAGAAATTAGCCATGCGTTCTTTCTCTTGCTCGACTACCGCAGCCGGTGCCCGGGCGACGAAACTTTCATTGCCGAGCTTGGTGGCAGCTTTGCTGATTTCATTATCGAGGCGGGTGATTTCTTTGCCCAAACGCTCGCGCTCGGCAGCGACATCGATTTCGACCTTGAGCATGAGTTTGGTTTCGCCGACGATGGAGGTCGGTGCCGGTGATTCGGGCAATTGATCGACGACGTGCACCTCGGATAATTTCGCCAGTGCCAGCAGATATGGTGCGAAGGATTCCAAACGCAGCTTGTCGTTGGCATTGGCAGCTTGCAATAACAACGGTACCCGTAAGGCCGGGGATAATTGCATTTCACCGCGCAGATTGCGGCAGGCATCGGTCATGATTTTCAGCGCTTGCATCCAGGCTTCGGCTTCGACATCGATGTTGGCGGCCACGGCCAGCGGATAGGCTTGTAACATGATGGTGTCGCCGGCTGGATTGAGTTGTTTGCCAGCCAGCGGTGCCACGGTTTGCCACAGTTCTTCGGTGACAAATGGAATTACCGGATGGGCCAGACGCAAAGTGACTTCGAGTACGCGCAACAGTGTGCGGCGGGTGGCGCGTTGTTGCGCTTCGCTGCCGTGCTGTACCTGAACTTTGGCCACTTCGAGATACCAGTCACAATATTCATCCCAAACGAATTTATATATGGCTGAGGCGATGTTATCGAAACGGTAGTCGGCGAAGCCTTTTTCGATCTCACTTTCGCTGCGCTGCAAAGTCGAGATGATCCAGCGATCTGCGGCCGAGTACTCGAGTTCCGGCGCATTCTGCTCGTAAGCAAATCCGCAGTCTTTGCCTTCGGTGTTCATCAATACGAAACGCGTGGCATTCCAGAGTTTGTTACAGAAATTGCGATAGCCTTCGCAGCGACCGAGATCGAAATTGATGTTACGACCGAGCGAGGCATAGCTGGCCATGGTGAAGCGCAGCGCATCGGTGCCGTAGGCTGGAATGCCATCGGCGAATTCTTTGCGCGTGGCTTTTTCTATCGCACTCGCTTGCTTCGGATTCATCAAGCCGACCGTGCGCTTGGCCACCAGGGCATCGAGTTCTATGCCGTCGATCAAATCGATCGGGTCGAGCGTATTGCCCTTCGATTTAGACATTTTCTGGCCACTGGAATCGCGCACCAAACCATGGATGTAGACGGTGTTGAACGGTACTTTTCCGGTGAAGTGAGTGGTCATCATGACCATGCGCGCGACCCAGAAGAAAATGATGTCGAAACCGGTAACCAGCACCGAGGAGGGCAGGAAGTGTTGCATGTCCGGGGTTTCGGCTGGCCAGCCCATGGTTGAGAATGGCACTAAGGCCGAAGAGAACCAGGTATCGAGCACATCTTGGTCGCGTGTGAGTGTGCCGTGATAGCCAGCTGCTGTGGCTTGACTGCGCGCCGCTGCTTCATCGCGGGCGACGAACAGTTCGCCGTTGTCGCCGTACCAAGCTGGAATCTGATGGCCCCACCACAATTGACGCGAAATACACCAATCTTGGATATTGTTGAGCCAGTGATTGTAGGTGGTGGTCCAATTTTCCGGGACGAATTTGATTTCGCCATCGGCAACTTTTTGCAATGCCACTTCAGCGATCGATTTGCCGGGAAAGTGTGTGCCTTCCGGGGCGGCCTTACTCATTGCCATGAACCATTGATCTGTCAGCATCGGTTCGATGATGGTATTGGTACGATCACCGCGTGGCACCATGAGTTTATGTGGTTTAACTTCAGCCAACAAACCTTGGGCATCGAGGTCGGCTACAACTTGTTTTCTGGCAACGAATCTATCCATGCCTTGGTAGGCCAGCGGGGCATTCTCGTTGATCTTGGCTTCGAGTGTCATGATGGAAATCAATTCCAAACCATGGCGCTGTCCGACGGCATAATCGTTGAGATCATGCGCCGGGGTGATTTTGACGCAGCCGGTGCCGAATTCTTTGTCGACATAGCTGTCGGCGATGAGAGGGATTTCGCGCTCGGTCAGTGGCAATTTCAGCAGTTTGCCGACCAAATGGGCGTAGCGCTCGTCGGTCGGGTCGACCGCCACGGCGACGTCGCCGAGCAGGGTTTCCGGCCGTGTGGTGGCAACGGTCAAGTGGCCGCTGCCATCGGCGAATGGATAGCGGATGTGCCACATGAAGCCATCTTCTTCTTCCGAGATGACTTCGAGGTCAGAGACCGCCGTGCCGAGTACCGGATCCCAGTGTACCAAGCGTTTGCCACGGTAAATCAGACCTTGTTCGACCAGACGCACGAATACTTCCGTCACTGATTGCGAGCGTTCGGCATCCATGGTGAAGTATTCACGGTCCCAGTCGGCCGAAGCGCCGAGGCGGCGCATTTGGCCGGTGATGCTGGAACCCGATTTTTCTTTCCATTCCCAGACTTTTTCGAGGAATTTTTCGCGGCCGAGATCGTGGCGCGATATTTTCTGGGCATCGAGTTGTCGTTCTACTACGATTTGGGTAGCGATGCCGGCGTGGTCGGTGCCGGGAATCCAGGCGGTATTGTAGCCACGCATACGGTAATAACGTGTCAAGCCATCCATGATGGTTTGGTTGAACGCATGGCCCATGTGCAAGGTGCCGGTAACATTCGGCGGTGGCAGTTGGATTGAGAACGATGGTTTGCCGTCATCCATGCTGGCAGCAAAATAGCCGCGCTGTTCCCAAGTAGTACGCCAGTTTTTTTCTATGTCGGCCGGTTCGAAAGACTTCGCTAGTTCCATGATTGTCTGCTGTTAGTGTGGGCAATCGTTGATTATAAAGGACAGTGGCGCTGCACATACCGCTATCGGCACGGTTTTGCGCGTCTGAGCGTGGGAAAACTGTGGGACTTTGACGACGTGAACGCGGCAAACCCTGCGTTTCGCAGCAATTTTTTTACCTTGTTCACGTATGATGTTAGGATGAAAACTCGGCGTTCCCCATTTATTGTTTGTCTATTTCTCCATGCTCAATAAAAAGTTTTCGTTTGTGCCCGCGTTGTGCCTACTGTTCTTACTCAATTTGGCAGTATTGAGTCAGACGGTACGCGCCGACGAGCAGGCGGAAATTGCTTATATTGCCACGATGATGAGTTTGGCCGATACCGATAACGCCGAAGCCTTGAAACGTTTGGATGCGTATCAGCGCAAGCATGCCGGGGCTTCTGCGCGCTTGCGCTTGGAATTACTCAAAGCCTTGGCCAGCGTGTATTTCGACGCCGGCAATATGAGTGCTGGCGCGCCAGTCTTGCAAGAGTTGGCCAGTCTGGCCGAGCGTGAACATGATGAAGATGGCCGCAACTTGGCGCAAATCATGGCGAGTTACCAAGCGATCGATGGCAGTGAACCGGATAAAGGTTTGAAGCAATTGCATCAAATCTTGGCCAATCTTTCGGCTAAGGCCAGTCCCGAAGTGCGCATGTATTTGCATAGCGCCTTAGGACGTGCTTACTATGTGATGGGCAATTTCGATCTTGCGCTCAAGTATTATCTGCAAGCACTGAGCTTGACTGATACCTTGCCGTATCATCAGGTTGAGAGCCGTTTACGACGTCTCGACGCCATCGCCAAGCTCTATACCAGCATGAAAGATCCGGAAAAAGCCTTAGCCACAGTCGAAGAGGCATTTGAGATTTCACCGCTGGCACGCACACCGAAAATTCTGGCCTCGCTGAGTATCAGTCAAGGTATTGCCTACACCGATTTACATCGCAACAAGGAAGCGATTGCTGCGTATCAACGGGCTTTGAAAATTTCGCGTGAAGCCGGCATGGCTTCGTTGGAAGTGATGAGCCTCCTCAATATCAGTGATTACTATCTGGTGTTGGCCGATTACAAAAATGCCGAATTGTATGCCCGCAAGAGTCTGCCGAAAGCCGAAACTATCGGTGATTCGCACATGATTGCCGTAGCCAAAGCTAACCTCGGCTTCGCTCTGGCTGGGCAAGGCAAAGTCGAGCAGGGGGTGGAATTGATCAACGCGGTCGTGCAAGCATTTCTTGCCGCCGATTTGAAAACCGATGCCGAGTCTTTGCTCGGTGAATTGGCCGGTACCTATGAAAAAGCCGGCATGTATCGCGAAGCGCTGGCGCGCTTGCGCCAGCAACAAGCACTCAGTGATGAATTATTTCGTGCCGACCGCTCGAAAGCAGTGGCCAGCTTGCAAGAGTCGTTCAATGCCGAGCAGCGGCAAAAGCAGATTCAATTGCTGGCGAAAGAAAATGCTTTGAAGGACGCCGATATCCGTAACCATCGCTTGCAACAACTGGTCGCTTTGCTGGCCGCCGCTTTGATGGTGCTGGTCGCTTGCTGTGGATTTTTACTGTATCGGCGCGTGCAGCGTATCAATAAGCAATTGCGTGAAGCCAATACTCAGCTGGAATTTCATGCCATTCGTGATCCGCTGACCGGCTTGCATAACCGCCGCGCATTCTTGGAAATGATGAAGCTCCGTGTGGCCGAGGCTCAAGCCGAGCGGCGTGACGGCAGCGACGATTATCCGGCTTGTTTGATTTTGCTCGATATCGATCACTTCAAGCAAATTAATGACAGCCTCGGCCATGCCGCTGGGGACACGGTATTAATCGAAGTGGCGGCACGTTTGCGCAAGGCGGTGCGCGATACGGATATGATTTTGCGTTGGGGAGGAGAAGAGTTTCTGGTATTTTCACCGAAATCGAACCCGGCACAGATAGCCGGTTTGGTCGAGCGAGTCTTGTACTCGGTCGGGGCCGAAACGATCTGCGTTAGTGAGCGGCAACTTCAGGTGACGCTGACGGCTGGGTTTATTTTACTGCCATTTTCTGATGTCGATGAAAACTTGTTCGGTTGGCAAAAAGCCTTGCAGATTGCCGATATGGCGCTGTATTTGGGCAAAGCCAACGGCCGTAATCGCGCGTATGGGGTAACGGCCTTGCTGCAGCCGGCCGCCATCGTGTTGCCACTGTTGGAAGAAGATTTGGCGGCGGCGGTGGCGGCCGGCATGCTCGAACTCGTGGAAGTCGCCGGGCCGATGAAGCTCGATTTGGCACAAATAAAAAGCGCCTGAGGCAAACAAGGGCCTGGCACATTTGCGCTATTGTTTCTAATTGCGGCTATAATGCGCTCTGTTGTGACAGACCAGTCCGTACTGGGCGGTTTGAATTTCAACAATGCTAGGGGTCCTGACATCATGCTGATGTCGGGTGAGAAATACCCTCGAACCTGATCTGGATAATGCCAGCGAAGGGAAGCCGCTGTAAGCGAACGCACGCATTGGTAACACGTGCTTGACGGTCGCCCAGAACCTCCTTTGCTGGCTCCATGCCAACAAGCAAACGGAGCCAAAAATGAATGACCACTCTCAATTTTCATCTGCCACCGCGACGGTCGACCAAGCGGCGATTCAGCCCTTACCGAATTCTCGCAAAATCTATTTAACCGGCAGCCGCCCCGACCTGCGCGTACCGATGCGCCAAATTACCCAGTCCGATACGCCGGCCATGTTCGGCTCGGAAAAAAATCCACCGATTTACGTCTACGATACTTCCGGCCCCTATACCGATCCGGCGATTGCCATCGATATACGCTCAGGCTTGCCGGCGCTGCGCGCAGCCTGGATTGCCGAGCGCAATGACAGCGAAACCTTGAGCGGACCAAGTTCCGAATACGGCGTGGCACGCCTGAATGATCCACAATTGGCAGCCTTGCGTTTCAATTTGCAAAGGCAGCCGCGGCGTGCTTTGGCGGGAAAAAATGTCAGCCAAATGCACTATGCCCGTCAAGGCATCATCACGCCGGAAATGGAATTCGTGGCGATTCGTGAAAATCTCAATCGGCGCCAGTATCTGGCCGAGTTGCAGGCGTCCGGACCGCTAGGTAATAAGCTCGCTGAATTGATGGGGCGGCAACATCCGGGGCAATCCTTCGGTGCTGCTATTCCGGCGGAAATTACGCCGGAATTCGTGCGCTCTGAAATCGCCCGCGGCCGTGCGATTATTCCGAATAATATCAACCATCCGGAAAGCGAACCGATGATCATCGGCCGCAATTTCCTCGTTAAAATTAATGCCAATATCGGTAATTCTGCCCTCACTTCTTCCATTGGTGAAGAAGTGGAAAAAATGACTTGGGCGATACGCTGGGGTGGTGACAATGTGATGGATCTGTCCACCGGCAAGCACATTCATGAAACGCGTGAATGGATCATCCGCAATTCGCCGGTACCTATCGGTACCGTGCCGATTTACCAAGCGCTGGAAAAGGTCAACGGTAAGGCCGAAGATTTGAGCTGGGAAATTTTCCGCGACACCCTGATCGAACAAGCCGAGCAAGGCGTCGATTACTTCACGATTCACGCCGGGGTACGCTTGCAGTATGTGCCGTTGACGGCCAAACGCATGACTGGCATTGTTTCGCGCGGCGGCTCCATCATGGCCAAGTGGTGTTTGGCCCATCATCGCGAGAGTTTTCTCTACGAGCATTTTGAAGATATTTGCGACATCATGAAAGCCTATGATGTCTCGTTCAGTCTTGGCGATGGTTTGCGGCCCGGTTCGATTTACGATGCTAACGATGAAGCCCAGCTCGGCGAATTGAAAACCCTCGGTGAACTGACCCAAATCGCGTGGAAACATGATGTGCAGGTGATGATAGAAGGCCCAGGCCATGTGCCCATGCATTTGATCAAAGAGAATATGGATTTGCAGCTTGAGCAATGTCACGAAGCGCCGTTTTACACCCTTGGCCCTTTGACTACCGATATTGCTCCCGGTTATGACCACATCACCTCGGGTATCGGTGCCGCGCAAATCGCTTGGTATGGTACGGCGATGTTGTGCTATGTCACGCCGAAAGAGCATCTCGGCTTGCCCAATAAAGCCGATGTCAAGGATGGCATCATCACCTACAAAATCGCCGCGCATGCGGCCGACTTGGCCAAAGGCCATCCGGGCGCGCAGATACGCGACAATGCCTTGTCGAAAGCGCGTTTCGAATTCCGCTGGGATGATCAATTCAACATTGGCCTCGATCCTGATAAGGCGCGTGAATTCCACGATGAAACTTTGCCCAAGGATTCTGCCAAGGTAGCGCATTTCTGTTCGATGTGCGGGCCGCATTTCTGTTCGATGAAGATCACCCAGGAAGTACGCGATTACGCCGCCAAACAAGGGATTTCCGAGATTGCTGCGCTGAAGCAAGGGATGGAGGTGAAAGCGGTGGAATTCATCCGCTCCGGCGCTGAAATTTATAAGAAGCAATAAGCATGATGGCGCTGCAATTGAACGGGGCGCCGCATCGGCTGCCCCTCGGTAGCCGTCTCGACCAGCTCATCGCCAGTTTGGATTTGGCGCAGCAAGCGATTGCGGTGGCTGTCAATCGCCGCATCATTGCGCGTTCACTGTGGAGCACGCACTTGCTGCAGGACGGCGATCAGGTCGAGGTGGTGCGTGCCATCGGCGGCGGTTGAGTGCGCAAGCCATGACTGAAAATACAAGGATACCCCATGCAAAACAATGATCCCCAAGCCGGCTTGACTATTGCCGGCAAGACTTACCGCTCGCGCCTCTTGGTTGGCAGCGGTAAATACCAAGACTTGGCGCAAACGCGCGCGGCCACGCTGGCCAGTGGTGCTGACATCATCACGGTGGCGATTCGCCGTGTCAACATCGGCCAAGACCCGCATGCGCCGAGTTTGCTCGATGTGGTGCCGCGCTCGGAATTCACGATTTTGCCGAATTCAGCCGGTTGCTACAACGCTGACGATGCGGTCTACACGCTGCAACTCGGTCGTGAACTCTTGGGCGGACACAAGCTGTGCAAGCTCGAAGTGCTCGGTGATGAGCGCAGCTTGTTTCCAAATATGCCAGAAACCCTCAAGGCTGCGAAAATTCTGGTGCAAGATGGCTTCGATGTGATGGTCTATTGCAGCGACGATCCGATTCAAGCGCGCATGCTGGAAGATCTAGGCTGTGTGGCGGTGATGCCGCTGGCCTCGCTGATCGGCTCCGGCATGGGCATACTTAATCCGTGGAATTTGTCGCTCATCATCGAACAGGCTACGGTACCGGTGCTGGTCGATGCCGGTGTCGGTACGGCGTCTGATGCGGCACTGGCGATGGAGCTTGGTTGCGATGGCGTGTTAATGAACAGTGCTATCGCTTTGGCGCGTGAGCCACTGCGCATGGCACGCGCGATGGGCTTGGCCGTCGAGGCCGGGCGCGAAGCGTTTTTGGCCGGACGCATGGCGCGCAAATTTGCCGCTTCGCCCTCGTCGCCGATGGCCGGGCGGGTGGTCGGATGAGTGCTCCTCAGCCTGCGCCGCAGCGTCCCTGCGTGTTGGTGTTTGCCGGTCATGATCCCAGCGGTGGGGCCGGCATTGCCGCCGACATCGAAGCCATCGCGGCGCAGGGCGCGCACGCGCTCACGATCATCACGGCGCTGACGGTGCAAGATAATGAACACGTGTATGCGCTGCAGGCGGTCGATACGCAGATCATCTTGCAGCAAGCGCTGACCTTGACGGCCAAGATACCGTTGTCGGTGATCAAAATCGGCATCGTCGCGCATCAGCAAAATGCCGCCGCGATTGCCCGTTTTATAATCGCCTTGCGGCAACGTCAGCCGGCTCTGCAAGTGATACTCGATCCGGTGCTCGGCAGTGGTCGTGGCGACAGTTTGTCGCTCGACGATGCGGTAGCGGCGCTGGCCCCGCTGTTAGCCGTTGCTACGCTGATCACGCCGAACTTGCCGGAATTGGCGCGGCTGGCAGCCAATGCTGAGGGTACGGCCGCGCAGGTGGCGGCCTTGATGCGGCAAAGTCCTGCCGATGTGCTGGTCAAAGGCGGTCATGCCGATGAAGCGCAGGTACACAATGTGTTCTATCGCTCGCAACAATTGACGGCCGCACGCAGTTGGCAGTGGCCGCGTCTGGATAGGCAATTTCACGGCAGCGGCTGTACCCTGGCGGCGGCCATCAGCGCTGCGCTGGCTGTCGGTATGTCACTCGAGCAAGCGCTTGATACGGCGCAAATTTTTACCCAGCGTAGTTTGGCACAAGCGTATGCGATTGCAGACGGTCAATTGATTCCGGCACGTCATTTTTAAGGACCTCCTTTATGTACCCATTACGCGGTTTGTATCTGGTCACCCCCGATTGGGACGATACCGAACAATTGCTCGCCGTGAGCGAGCAGGCTTTGCAAGGCGGCGCGCAGCTTTTACAGTATCGCCACAAAACCGCCGGTCTGGCGCAGCGGCGCGAGCAAGCTGCGGCCTTGTTGCGCTTATGCAGACGTTACGGCATAGCCTGCATCATCAATGATCATCTGGACTTGTGTCAGGAACTCGATGCCGATGGGGTGCATGTCGGTGGCACCGATCTGGCACCGGCGCAGGTGCGCGCGGCACTCGGACCCGATAAAATCGTCGGCGCTTCCTGTTACGGCGATCTGGCGCTGGCGCAGCAGGCCGCGGCAGCCGGGGTCAGCTATCTGGCCTTCGGCGGCTTTTATCCCTCGCGGGTGAAACAGTATGCGGTCGGTACCCCGGCCGACCTCGTTAGCCAGGCGCAACAGCGCTGGAATCTGCCCTGTGTGGTCATAGGCGGCATGACGGTAGATAATTGTCAGCCCTTGATCGCGCGCGGCAGCGCGATGGTGGCCGTGATCAGCAGCGTGTATTCGGTGCCCGACCCGGGTGCCGCCGCGCGCAGCTTCGCCGCCTTGTTTTGAGGCGCGCAAGGGCGGCGCAGTCCCGTATAATCGGGGGATGCAAAATTTACTTCACAATTTAAATCCTGAGCAGCTCGCTGCCGTCACCCTGCCGGCGCAATCGGCGCTGATACTGGCCGGTGCCGGCTCCGGCAAAACCCGCGTGCTGACTACCCGCATCGCTTGGCTGATACAAACCGGGCAAGTTTCCTCGGGTGGCTTGCTGGCCGTGACGTTTACCAATAAAGCCGCGAAAGAAATGCTGTCGCGCTTGTCGGCTATGTTGCCCATCAACACACGCGGCATGTGGGTCGGCACCTTTCATGGCTTGTGCAACCGCTTGTTGCGCGCCCATCATCGCGATGCCGGTTTGCCGCAAAGCTTTCAAATCCTTGATTCCGGTGATCAATTATCATTTATTAAACGTTTGCTTAAAGCAAATAACATCGATGATGAAAAGTTCCCGCCCAAGGCCCTGATGTACTTCATCAATGGCGCCAAAGATCAGGGTTTGCGCGCGGCGCAAGTCGATGCCTATGATGATTTCAATCGCAAGATGGTCGGTTTGTATGACCTCTACGATGCCCAGTGTCAGCGCGAAGGGGTGGTCGATTTTGCCGAATTGTTGTTGCGCACCTATGAATTGCTCAGTCGTCACCAGCCGTTGCGCGAACATTATCAAGAGCGTTTCCGTCATGTGTTGGTCGACGAGTTTCAAGATACCAATGATTTGCAATACAAATGGCTCAAGCTCATGGCTGGTGCCGGCACGGCACGCGCGGCAGCGGTGTTTGCCGTTGGCGACGATGATCAAAGTATTTATGCCTTCCGCGGCGCTAACGTTGGCAATATGTCGGCGTTCGAGCGCGAATTTCAGGTGGAAAATCTGATCAAACTGGAACAAAACTACCGTTCCCATGGTCATATTCTCGACAGTGCAAATATTCTCATCGCCAATAACAGTAAGCGTCTCGGGAAAAATCTGCGTACCGATGCCGGGCACGGCGAACCGGTGCGGATTATGGAAGCGAGCAGCGATATCGCCGAAGCCAATTGGATCGTCGAAGAAGCGAAAAATTTACTTCGCGACGGCGCAACGCGCAGCGAAATCGCGGTCTTGTACCGTTCCAATGCGCAGTCACGCGTGATTGAACATGCCTTGTTTACGGCCAATATTCCGTATCGTGTGTATGGGGGGCAGCGCTATTTTGATCGTGCCGAAATCAAACACGCGATCGCCTATTTGCAATTGATGGATAACCCGCACAATGACTCGGCTTTCATGCGCGTGGTGAATTTTCCCGCCCGTGGCATCGGTGCTCGCTCTATCGAGCAACTGCAAGACGCGGCGAAAATTCACGGTGCCTCGATGTATGCGGCAGTCCCTCATGTAGGCGGTAAAGCCGGCAACTCGCTGGCTAATTTTGTGAAACTGATAGAAGGCGTGCGCTTCGAAACGCAGCATTTGTCTTTGCCTGAGACGGTCGGCATTGTGCTCGATGTCAGCACTTTGCTGACGCACTATGCGAATGAAAAAGAAGGTGCCGATAGAATTGAAAATTTGCAGCAACTTGTCAATGCCGCGACCCAATTTGTTTCGGAAGAAGGCTTCGGGCGTGATGCCCCGGCCTTTGCCGGTCCGGTCAGCGTCGCTACGCCTTTATTGGGCAATGGCAGCGCCGATGTGATCATCGATGCCGATGCGGCCTTGCCGACCTTGATGTCGCCGTTGTCGGCATTTTTGTCGCATGCCTCGCTGGAAGCCGGGGATAACCAGGCGCAGGCCGGACAAGATGCGATGCAATTGATGACCGTGCACTCGGCCAAGGGTTTGGAGTTTGATGCGGTATTCATTACCGGTCTGGAAGAGGGTTTGTTCCCGCATGAAAACAGTGCGCAAGAGGCCAGCGGCGTGGAAGAAGAGCGGCGTCTGATGTATGTCGCCATCACGCGCGCACGCCAACGTTTGTACTTGAGTTTTTCGCAAACGCGCATGTTGCATGGCCAAACACGCTACAACCTGCGCTCACGCTTTTTCGACGAGTTGCCGGAAGAATCATTGAAGTGGTTGACCCCGAAAATTCAGCCCTCTTGGTTCGGTAACAGCAAGAAGTCGGCGTGGGATGACAATGGTAATGAGGCGGCCAACCGGCTGGCCCAAGCCATACAGGCACCGGCCGCCGGACATGGCTGGCGCAGCGGTCAGGGTGTGTCACATCCGAAATTTGGCGAGGGTGTGATCGTGAATATAGAGGGCAGCGGCAGCAATGCACGGGCCCACATTAATTTTGGAAAATTCGGCATGAAGTTGCTCGACCTGAGCATTGCCAAACTCGAGAAAATATAGCCGGCCAGCACGCTGTTCCGGACTGATATAAAGGAAGTAACGATGGTAACAGAGCAATTGCTGCAATACATAGGTGCCGGTTTATTCGGACTGGCAGTGCTGCACACTTTTTCGACCAAATATTTTCTCCACCTCGCGCACCGTTCCTCGCGCCACGCCGGGCTCTGGCATTTGCTCGGCGAAGTGGAAGTGGTGTTCGGCTTTTGGGCCTTCGTACTGGTCGGCTTCATCGCCTTGTTATCGAATCAGGCGCAGGCGATTGAGTATCTGGAAGGGCAGAATTTTACCGAACCCTTGTTTGTGTTCGTGATTCTGGTGATGGCCGGCACGCGTCCGGTATTGTGGGCGGTGCAGCAACTGGTGTCGCGGATCGCTATCGTCTTGCCAGTGCAAACGCAATTATCGAGTTATTTTCTGTGTCTGACCCTGGTACCCTTGCTCGGCTCCTTCATCACCGAGCCGGCGGCGATGACCTTGGCGGCGCTGATGTTGCGCCAACGCTTTTACACCAAAGATATTTCCAACCGCATGAAATACCTGACGCTAGGCGTTTTGTTCGTCAATGTCTCCATCGGCGGCGTGTTGACACCGTTCGCCGCACCACCGGTCTTGATGGTGGCGGAAAAATGGGGCTGGGATATGGCTTTCATGAGCAGCACCTTCGGTTGGAAAGCCGCTTGTGCCGTGTTCGTCAATGGTTTGCTCGCCACGCTGTGGTTCCAGCGTGACTTGCTGCGCCTGCCAACACCCGCAGCCGATGAGCCGGGTAGTGCCGTACCCTTGACGGTGGTGGCGATTCACTTCGGCTTCCTGGCCGCGACCGTGTGGTTCGCCCATTACCCAGTGATGTTTCTCGGTTTGTTTTTACTGTTCCTCGGCTTTACCAATGCCTATCAACGCTTTCAAGATAGCTTGATGCTGCGCGAAGGCTTGCTGGTGGCGTTTTTTCTGGCTGGTTTGGTGGTGTTGGGCGGTATGCAACAGTGGTGGTTGCAACCGATTTTGGCCGGCCTCAATCAGACCGTGCTGTTTTTTGGTGCCCTCTCGCTCACGGCAGTGACCGATAATGCCGCACTGACTTACCTAGGCTCACTGGTCGAGGGGCTTTCGGACGGTGCCAAATACGCCTTGGTAGCCGGTGCCGTCAGCGGCGGCGGCTTGACCGTGATCGCCAATGCGCCGAATCCGGCCGGCTATGCGATTTTAAAAGACTGCTTCGATGAACAAGCGATCAGCCCCTTGGGCTTATTACTGGCTGCGCTGGTGCCGACCGCCGTCGCGGCGTTCTTTTTTATTATCTTTTAAATAGGTATTCTGTTAAATGTAATAAGCGGTGCCGGTCATCACTTTCGACATCGCCTGCATCGCCAAGCGCACGGCTGTCGGCATGCTGCTGGCACCGAGCGCCGCCGCCGCCGCACCATGGGCTACTTCATCGAGGCGCATTTGCTCGACAATCGCGCGCGAGCGCAGGTCTGCTGGCGGCAAGTCGTGCAAATGCCCGGCCAAATGGGCTTCGACTTGACGTTCGGTTTCCACCACAAAGCCTAAGCTGGCGGCGTCGCCGCAGCGTGCTGCGATGACGCCGCAGGCATAGGCCCCGGCATACCAGAGTGGGTTCATGAAGCTGGTATGCGAATTCAATTCCTTGAGCCGTTCCGCCGTCCAGGCCAGATGATCTTCTTCTTCCCGACACGAATGCTGCAATTGCTGCGCCACTTGCGGCGTGTGCGAAAACGCGCTTTGCGCATCGTATAGCGCCTGCGCGCAAATTTCTCCGACATGATTGATACGCATCAGCGCCGCGCTGTGGCGCTGCTGGGCATCATTTAGTTGATCGGCCGCACAGAGCTGCGCCGGATAGGGCCGCGCACTGTGTGCCTGCGCCGTCACGGTACGTAAAGCGCGGTCTACAGTGAGGATGAAGCGGTCTAGTCTGGCGAAGGGCATGGCAGTGTGGAGGCGTGATCGATGGAGTGGCTATTGTAAAACACTTCAGCGCTGGTAGTATTTTGTGCAGGCGCAATAAAACTTGTTTCAAGTCAATTTCGTGGCGATTGATACTGCGTGCTTCCATGCATCGCGTTTGTAAAGCAAAAAATTGTCTTTTGATAAATTAAAGTATTTGGTCAGAAGCCACTTTCTGGAAATTTAATTTGCTTAAAAGCACGTAAATCACCTGCATTGTTGCTGTTAAGCGACGCATCTGACATTTAGAAACGATCGTGCGCAAATTATCTTTGCTGAAACGCAAGGAGTTTGGTTCAATCAGTTTTAACTTCTGAATCAACAGGTTTTGAAGTTTTTTTGCAAGACCGTGACAAATTAAAGCCGCCACCTAGAGCCGCTTCTTTCGCCGGATATCACAATAAATTTGGAGACATGACAATGAACAAATCACTTATCGCCTTGGCTGTACTGAGCGCTTGTGCAGCCACTGCATCGGCTCAATCGAGTGTTACCGTCTATGGCATCATCGATGCGGCAACGATGTACAACACCAATCAAACCGCGACCGGCGGCAGCAAGGTCACGCTCGATGCCGGTCAGTTGCTGACTTCGCGTTGGGGCTTCAAAGGCAGCGAAGATCTTGGCGGCGGCATGAAAGCCATTTTCAATTTGGAAGGCACGCTGGCCAATGATACCGGCGTAGGCGGTGCTGGTTTCGGTGGTAATTCGTTTACTCAAGGCGGCAACGGCACATCCTTGTTCGATCGCCTCGCCTGGGTTGGTTTGTCGGGCAACTTCGGTACGGTGACCATGGGTCGCAACAATATTCTCGGCGTGGATTCGGTCGGTTTGGCCGATCCGATCAGCCTGGCGCATGCCGGCAGCAACCCGAACGTGATGTTTAGTGCCTTGAATGCCGGTTCCTTGTTCGGGGGCTTCGGTACTAACCAAGGCGGCACGGCTTTGCGTCAAAATAATTCGATCAAATACGTTTCTCCATTCCAAAACATGTCCGGCTTCGGTGCCGCCGCCATGTATGGCTTCGGTGAAAAAGCCGGCGATACCGGTGCCAGCAGCTATGCCGGTTTGTCCGGTTTCTTCACCGATGGCGTCAATGGCGCGGCCTTGTCGTATGCTAAGCTGAAAGACGTCACCGGTACTTCGGAGTTGGCTGGTTGGGCTGCTGGTTTGAAATACATGGTGGTGCCGGGTGTTACTTTGCGCGCAACCTATTCGCACAACAAAATCGACGGTGCCATTCTGATTCCGGTCAGCGCAACCCTGGCTTTGAATGCCGATAAACGTAAGATCGCCGTCACCGGCCTGGGGGTTGATTACGCTTTCACGCCGCAAGCAACGATTACCGGCGCTTACTACGGCACCAAACGGTCGGGCGACATGAACGGTTTGCTTGATGGCAAAGCAGACCAATACATCGTGCTCGGCAAGTATGCTCTGAGCAAACGCACCATCGCCTATGCATCCTTAACCTACGCTAAAGCCGGTTCGAGCAATGCGCAAGACACGGCCTTGTCACTCGGTATCATTGCCGCTGGAAATAGTTCTGCCACCCGTACAGCACTTGGTGTTTTGCATTCATTCTAAGCATTGCCCTGTATTTCGCTTGGAAAAAAAAGCTGCCTGCGGGCAGCTTTTTTAATTGTATAAAGGCAACTTTTGTTGCTAATTTGCGACAATATCAGCCTGTAAACGGCCAAAACTGTCGATTTCACTTGGTGCTAGGGGCGCATTTTTGGTCAAATACGTTTAGTTCTTATCACGCAGAATTTGTAGTTTTCAAGTATCAACGCGTTTCTTGCTCACATCTGTATCTGATCTGCGCGTTTCGTGCTTACTGTAGTTAAAATTAAATCGATATCCTTTGGAGAAATATATGAAAAAAACACTGATCGCTTTGTCCGTTCTGGCTGCCATCTCAGGTGCCGCTCAAGCCCAATCCAACGTGACCGTGTACGGTGTACTGGACATGGCTTTGCAAGGTGAAAACAACGGCGGCAACGGTGCCGGCAAAACTTTCTCGCTCGATAGCGGTGTGCAATCGGGTTCGCGTCTCGGTTTCAAAGGTTCCGAAGATCTGGGCAACGGTTTGAAAGCAAATTTCAAATTGGAAATGGGCGTCAATGCTGACACAGGTGCTTCCGCTCAAGGCGGTCTGGCATTCGGTCGCGCTGCTTGGGTTGGTTTGTCCGGTAACTTCGGTGCCGTACAACTCGGTCGTCAAAACAAGCCTATGTTTGATGCAGTCGATTCCATCGACCCGTTCAGCACAGGTATCATCGGCGGCACTGCGCATCAAAGCACCAGCGCAACCGGCTTGGGTAACTTGTTCTTCGCAACCAACCCACGTTCGACTAACACCATCAACTACACGACAACTAACCTGAGCGGTTTCACAGGTTCGGCTGCTTACACTTTCGGCGAAGCCGCTGGTGATGCAACTAAAGGCCGCGGTATCGGTGCTTCCGGTTCGTACGCAGCGGGTCCTTTGTACGCTACTGTTGCTTACCATGCTGAAGATGTTGCTGCAGTTGGCGTCGCCAACAATGTAATCAAGCATGTTTTCGCCGGTGCAACTTATGACTTCGTTGTCGCCAAAGCTGCTGCTTCCTACGGTAAAGTTTCTTCTGACGACAACAAAACAGCCTACAAACTGTGGAGCTTGGGCGTCACAGTACCAGTCAGCGCAGCCGGTGCGGTTGTTGCTTCGGTTACTGGCGTAAAGAACGATGTTGTGACTACAGC
This sequence comes from Undibacterium sp. 5I2, assembly GCF_035019605.1. Classification (NCBI taxonomy): domain Bacteria; kingdom Pseudomonadati; phylum Pseudomonadota; class Betaproteobacteria; order Burkholderiales; family Oxalobacteraceae; genus Undibacterium; species Undibacterium sp. 5I2. The sequence goes on from NZ_JASJVS010000011.1 coordinate 40,417, forward strand.
CAACAAGAGCACACAATTGGCTCTCGGTTACACACATTCTTTGTCGAAGCGTACTAATGTCTACACATCCGTTTCGCGCGTAGCGAACGATGCTGGCGTCAATGCCGGCGGTCTGGCATCTGGCTTGGGCTTGACTGATTCGATGGTCAACGTCGGTATCCGTCACGCATTCTAATCACCGGCAAGCGCAAGCTTGCTGTTGAACAGAGTATAAAAAAAGCACCTTCGGGTGCTTTTTTTTTGTTTGCTGCTTCAGCCGGGCGGTTCGCCACCGGGTGGCGGCAGGCCGAAGTGGCTGTATGCCAGCGCCGTGGCGATACGGCCGCGTGGCGTGCGCTGCAGGTAGCCTTGCTGGATCAGGTAGGGTTCGAGCACGTCTTCGATGGTATCGCGCTCTTCGCCGATGGCCGCGGCGACATTATCTAGCCCGACCGGGCCACCGCCGAATTTGAACAAAATCGCTTCGAGCAGTTTTCTATCCATCAGATCAAAACCGACCTGGTCGACATCGAGCATGCACAGCGCCGCATCGGCGATCGCTTTGCTGATTGCGCCATTGCCTTTGACTTCGGCATAGTCGCGCACGCGCCGCAACAAGCGGTTGGCGATACGCGGGGTGCCGCGTGCGCGTTGCGCGATCTCGTGCGCACCCTCTTGATCGATCGGTGCTTTGAGCAGGGCGGCCGAGCGGATGACGATACGCGTCAATTGTTCGGTGGTATAAAATTCCAAGCGAGCGACGATGCCGAAGCGGTCGCGCAGCGGATTGGTCAGCATGCCGGCGCGGGTGGTGGCGCCGACCAAGGTAAACGGTTGCAAATCGAGTTTCACCGAGCGCGCCGCCGGTCCTTCGCCGATCATGATATCGATTTGATAGTCTTCCAAAGCCGGATACAGAATTTCTTCGACTACCGGGGAGAGCCGGTGAATTTCATCGATGAACAAGACATCATTGGCTTCCAGATTGGTCAGCAGGGCGGCCAGATCGCCGGCGCGCTCGAGTACCGGGCCAGAAGTCTGGCGCAGACTGACCCCCATCTCGCGCGCGATGATGTGTGCCAGCGTGGTTTTGCCTAGCCCAGGCGGACCGAACAACAGGGTATGGTCGAGCGCTTCGCCGCGCTGGCGCGCGGCGGTGATGAAAATTTCCAGCTGGGCGCGGATTTTTTCTTGGCCTACGTATTCATCGAGTTGCTTCGGTCGCAGCGCGCGTTCTACCGCTTCTTCGGTCGATGAGCTGGGGGTGGCGGCGATGATGCGGGTTTCGCTGACTTCGGAAAACAGGTTTTCGGTTTGTATGCTCATCGCAACATCACGCTTTCGAGAGCGCTTTGAGCGCGAGTTTGATGCCGTCTGACACGCCGCTGCCGGCCGTGACCGACTTCATCGCCAGCGTCGCTTCTTTGTCGGAATACCCGAGTGCCAGCAGGGCATTGAGAATATCGGGGCTGTGGTCGCCGGCGCTGCCGCTCGGTTTGCTGAAGAGGTCGGCACCGAGCTTGCCTTTGAGTTCGAGCAGCAGACGTTCGGCGGTTTTTTTGCCGATACCAGGCACACGCGTCAAGCGCCCGGCTTCTTGCAGGCTAATCGCTTGCGCCAAGTCGGCCACCGACATGCCCGATAAAATCGCCAGCGCCATGCGCGCACCGACGCCGCTGATCTTGATCAATTGGCGGAAGGTGGTGCGTTCTTCGGCGCTGCCGAAACCGAACAGCACGTGGGCATCTTCGCGGATCGCCAGATGGGTCAGCAGCGTGACTTTCTCACCATTGGGTGGCAGATTGTAAAAGGTACTCATGGGAACATCGACTTCATAGCCGACACCATGACAATCGATCAGCAATTGCGGCGGATTTTTTTCGAGCAGGATGCCTGCGATGCGACCTATCATAAGACGACCTTCATACTGTATGCATAAGCAGTGATAGTAAACGATTCCGGCGCGCTTGACGAGTTTCTGTGCCGACTTTTCTGCATCAGTTCTTGCCGTGTTATCCGATCAAACGGCCGGCTTTGACGCGCACGCCTTTTTTTGCCAATTCCGGTGCAAAGGCGGCGAGTATCGCCAGCGCTTCACCACTGTGGGCATGACAAATCGCCACTGCCAGCGCATCGGCGGCATCGCTGCCGGGGGTACCGGAGAGCAGCAACAGGCGTTTCACCATTTCCTGCACTTGCTCTTTACTGGCGCGGCCCTGACCGACCACGCCTTTCTTGACTTGCAAGGCCGTGTATTCGGCTACACACAGGTCGGCTGATACCAGCGCGCAAATCGCCGCGCCACGAGCTTGGCCGAGCAACAGGGTCGATTGTGGATTGACATTGACGAAGACTTTTTCGATGGCGGCGGTATCGGGCCGGTAAGTGCGTACGATTTCAGAGACGCCGGCCAAGATGGTTTTCAAACGTTCCGGCAGCGTGCCGTCGGCGGTTTTGATCGTGCCGGAAGCAATGTAACTGAGTTTGCTGCCATGCTGTTCGATGAGTCCGAAGCCGGTGGTACGTAAGCCGGGATCGATGCCGAGAATTTTCATTGCTGCTGGTCCGGCCCGGCCGGCAGCGATGGCTGCCGGCCGGGCATGGGTTTAATGGCGGAAGTGACGTGTACCAGTATAGACCATGACGACGCCGCGTTCGTCGGCGGCATCGATGACTTCTTGATCGCGCATCGAGCCACCCGGATGAATCACGCACGTCGCGCCGGCATCGACGACGACGTCGAGGCCGTCACGGAATGGGAAGAAGGCGTCCGACGCCACGGCCGAACCAGTCAGGCTCAAACCGGCATTGTCGGCCTTGATCGCGGCGATGCGCGCGGAATCGATACGACTCATTTGGCCGGCACCGACGCCCAAGGTCATGCCATTGCCGCAGAAAACGATGGCATTCGATTTCACATACTTGGCCACGCGCCAGGCGAACATCAGATCGGCCATTTGTGTTGGTGTCGGTTGTAACTTCGAGACCACGCGTAATTCTTCTTGCGTGACATGTTTAGCGTCCGGTGCTTGTACCAATAAGCCGCCGACGACGCGTTTGAAATCGTATTGATTGAGGCCGTCACCGAGTGAAATTTCGAGCAAACGAACATTTTGTTTGGCGGCGAAAATCTGCTTCGCTTCGGCGCTGAATGATGGTGCGATCAACACTTCAACAAATTGTTTGGCGACGATTTCCGCCGCTGCGCCATCGAGCTCGCGATTAAAGGCGATGATGCCGCCGAAGGCTGAGGTTGGGTCAGTTTGCAATGCCTTGCTATAGGCTTCAAACGGTGTGGCGCCAAGCGCGACGCCGCAAGGGTTGGCATGTTTGACGATGACGCAAGCCGATGCGTCAAACGATTTAACGCATTCCCAAGCCGCATCGGCATCGGCGATATTATTGTAGGACAACTCTTTGCCCTGCAATTGGCGATAATTGGCCAGGGCGCCGGCAGTCGTATGCAGATCGCGGTAAAACGCGGCCGACTGATGTGGGTTTTCACCGTAACGCATTTCCTGCACTTTTTCGAAATGCAGGTTCAGGGTTTGCGGATAGGCGCTGCGGGTCGCATGTGCTTTGTCTGCGCCCAAGCTGGTCAGATAGTTGGTAATGGCACCGTCGTATTGGGCGGTGTGAGCGAACACTTTCTTGGCCAGTGCAAACTTGGTTTCGTAGCTCACTACATTGGCGGCGGCTTTCATTTCGGCCAGCACCACGCTGTAATCGGCCGGGTCGACGATGACGGTAACGTCTTTATGGTTTTTCGCTGCCGAACGCAACATGGTCGGGCCGCCGATGTCGATGTTTTCAATCGCATCTTCGAGGGAACACTCGCCTTTGGCGACGGTTTGCTGGAATGGGTAGAGATTGACCACTACCATGTCGATGGTCGGGATGGCGTGTTCCGCCAAGGCCGCGGTGTGCAGCGGAAAATCGCGGCGCGCCAGAATACCGCCGTGGACTTTCGGGTGCAGGGTTTTGACGCGACCGTCGAGCATTTCCGGAAAACCGGTGTAGTCGGCCACTTCGGTCACGGCCAAGCCGTTGTCGGCCAATAATTTGGCAGTACCGCCGGTGGACAACAGTGTGACGCCGAGCGCCGTCAGTTCACGTGCAAAATCGAGCACGCCGGTCTTGTCGGAGACGGATATAAGGGCTTGTTTAATCATGATTAAAGGAGTGAGAGAGTAAAGAAACGGGTGGCGTGCAATCGGTGGCGTGCTGCTTACAGCAAGCCGTGCTGCTGCAATTTTTTGCGCAGGGTGTTGCGATTGATGCCCAACATGTCGGCGGCTTGCGACTGATTGCTGGAGGCGCGCGTCATCACCATTTCCAACATCGGTTTTTCTACTGCCAGTACCACCATATCGTAGATATTTGATGCCGGTTGCTCACCGAGATCGCGGAAATACTTTTCCAGGTTTTTATGGACGGCGTCTTGAATACTATCTTTGCTCATGCTGTTTTAATCACTGTTCGGTTATGCCGGGCGGATGGCGTTGTAGACAAACGGATGCTTTTGTCGATTTTGTTTATGCCGCCATTTTCTCTTCAAAGGGCCGGTATTGTAACCGTTCCCCTGCCATGCCATCAAAAAAATGACTGACTGCGGCCAGTTGTTGTTCGCAGTCGGTTAATAGATTCATTTGTTGGCGGAATTGTTCGCCGCCGATGAGGTCTTGCACATACCAACCGATATGCTTGCGCGCCGTGCGCACACCGAGATAATCGCCGTAAAACGCATAGTGGGCGCGCAGGTGGCCATCCATCAAAGTGCGCACTTCGCTGATCAGCGGTGGCGGCAAATGCACACCGGTGCGCAGAAAATGTTCGATTTCGCGGAAGATCCATGGCCGGCCTTGCGCGGCGCGGCCGATCATGATGGCATCGGCACCGGTCACGGCCAGCACGTGGCGCGCTTTTTCCGGCGTAGTGATGTCGCCATTGGCCACCACCGGTATGCGCACCGCGCTTTTGACGGCGGCGATGGTGTCGTACTCCGCTTCACCGCGGTAAGCGTCGGCGCGCGTACGGCCGTGCAGCGTGAGCATTTGTATGCCGGCCGCTTCGGCGATGCGCGCGATGTTGAGGGCATTCTTGTTGGCGCGGTCCCAGCCGGTACGAAATTTCAACGTGACCGGTACATTGACGGCCGCGACCACGGCATCGAGTATCTCGGCGACCAAACTTTCATGCTGCAGCAAGGCCGAACCGCACCAGGCATTACAGACTTTTTTGACCGGACAGCCCATGTTGATATCGATGATCTGCGCGCCTTTGTCGACATTGAACTTGGCACAGTCGGCCAACATGCGCGCATCGGCACCGGCGATCTGCACCGCCTTCGGTTCCATTTCGCCGCTGTGATTGGTGCGGCGGGTCGACTTTTCAGTTTCCCACAGTTTCGGGTTCGAGGCTGCCATTTCGGAAACGGCATAGCCGGCCCCGAGTTCCTTGCACAATTGGCGGAACGGCCGATCCGTCACACCGGCCATGGGTGCGACAAAAATATTATTCCGCAAGACGTAAGGGCCGATTTGCACGATGGGTTGCCGGAGAAATTTGAAGAAGCACTATTTTACCTGAAACCTGCTTAAATAATTAGCATAAATCGTCGCTGAAGAGAGAATTGTCGATATCGATCAAACTTGGGCCCTCGTTCCCGCAAGGGGGAACTCAGTTAAGGCAGCGCTTGTCACTCAAGCGATTTCATCAATCGTGTCAGCACGGGAAAGATGCGCGATATCGCCCCAGCTCAGCAGATGCAGTTCACCATTGTCATCACAACTGAAGCGATTGATACTGGCATTGTAAATCGTTACCTCGCGCGGTGCGTCGAGTGGCAAGCGGTGGGCGGCGCGGTAGGCGCATTCAAGCACGCCGCCGTGCGCGACGATAGCGATTTTTTGACCGGCAAACTGGCGCGCATAGTGTTGAATATGGCTGATCACGCGGGCATGAAAGCGCCGCGTGCTTTCGCCGGCGTTTTCTCCAGGTGGAAATTCGGCATCCGGGTCTTGTGTTTTCCAGGCGGCATATTCGTGCGGAAACAGTTGCGGTAAATCGCTGTATAACTGTCCTTCAAAACCACCGAAACAGCGTTCTCGCAAACCGGCATCGAGCCGGGTGCTGATTCCTTGCAGGCGCGCGATTTCGCCGGCGGTTTGGATGGCGCGCTGCAGGTCGCTGGAAATGATGGCGGCCAATTTTTCAGTTTGTAGTGCCGCGGCCAGCGCCTTGGCTTGGCTGGTGCCGACTGCATTCAAGGGAATGTCGAGATGCCCTTGCAGACGACGGACGGCGTTCCAAGCGGTTTCGCCGTGGCGTATCAAGAGGATGTCAGTCATTAGTTGCTTGTGGTGGGGAGATTTGCAGCCAGAATGTCACCGGTCCATCATTCGTCAGCGAGACTTGCATGTCCGCGCCAAAACGACCGGTTTCTACCTGAGGGTGGGCCGCGCGCGCGCGCGTGACGAAGTAATCAAACAGCGGTTGCGCCAATTGGGGCGGTGCTGCCGGGGTGAACGAGGGCCGCGTACCGGAGCGGGTATCGGCTGCGAGCGTGAATTGCGGCACCAGCAGCAAGCCACCGCCGCACTGCTGCAAGTTCAGGTTCATTTTGCCGGCGGCATCGGCAAATACGCGGTAATTGAGCAATTTGCTCAGTAAGGCATCGGCTTGCGTCGCGCTGTCGCCGCGTTCGGCGCACAGCAAGACCAACAAGCCGGGGCCGATCGCACCGATGCTGCTGCCGGCGACGCTGACTTGTGCCGCCGTGACACGCTGAAGCAGTGCAATCATGCCTGCAAACTCACGCGCGCAAATTTACGCTTACCAACTTGCAATACCAGCGTGCCGGCTGCGACTTTCAAGCCCTTGTCGCTGATGACCACGCCATCGATACGCACGCCGCCTTGGTCGATCATGCGCAAGGCTTCCGAAGTCGAGGCGCACAGATTGCTTTGTTTCAGCAATTGCGCAATCGCCAGCGGCGCGCCGGACAGGCTGACTTCCGGTACGTCGTCGGGAATACCGCCTTTGGAACGATTGACGAAATCGCTGAGCGCTTCGACGGCAGCGTGATGGCTGTGAAAACGCGTGACGATTTCCTGCGCAATCGCAACTTTGATGTCGCGCGGATTTTGGCCATCGGCCACCGCTTGTTTATGTGCGGCAATTTGCTCGATTGAACAGAAGGACAGTAACTCGTAATAGCGCCACATCATGGTGTCGGAGATACTCATGATCTTGGCGAACATGGTATTGGCCGGCTCGGTGATGGCGATGTAATTGTTTTTCGATTTGGACATTTTTTCCACGCCATCCAAACCTTCGAGCAAAGGCATGGTCAGTATGCATTGCTGCTCTTGGCCATAATCTTTTTGTAGCTCGCGACCAACCAAGAGATTGAATTTTTGATCGGTGCCACCAAGTTCAAGGTCAGCATGCAGGGCCACGGAATCGTAGCCTTGCATCAGCGGGTAGAGAAATTCGTGTACCGAAATCGGCGTGCCGGCCTTGAAGCGCTTGGTAAAGTCATCGCGTTCCATCATGCGCGCGACCGTGTACTTAGACGACAGTTGTATCATCCCGCGTGCGCCAAGGGCATCGCACCATTCGGAGTTGTAACGCATTTCTGTCTTGCTCGGATCAAGCACCAAGCTGGCTTGCTTGAAGTAAGTCTGGGCATTGTCGGCAATTTGCTCGCGCGTCAGCGGCGGCCGGGTGGCATTGCGGCCGGATGGGTCGCCGATCATCGAGGTGAAGTCGCCGATCAGAAAGATCACTTGGTGCCCGAGGTCTTGCAACTGCCGCATCTTGTTCAGTACCACGGTGTGGCCGAGGTGCAAATCAGGGGCGGTCGGGTCGAGCCCGAGTTTGATACGCAGCGGTTTGCCACTGGCTTCGCTGCGAGCGAGCTTTTGGGCGAACTCGGATTCGATGAGTAATTCGTCGACGCCACGTTTGCTTACGGCAAGAGCGTGCTGTACTGCATCGGACAAGGGCAGCGCGGTCGGCGCAGCGGATTTGCTTGATGGCACGACATTGACGGAGGAGGACAGATTTTGAGAGGAAGTCATAGTTTATTTACATCAAATTTTTTGTAACACCGCTGGTCAGGGTTCCATTTCTGAATCCATAATCACCGATTCGCCAGATTTCATCGCAAGATTTGATCGATGTAATCTGGTTTAGTTGTTTATAATTCGGTCTGGTTCTTCACTGCGAATGTCGTTCGCGCCCTGTCAGGCGTGGCTGTGCATGGAGGTGAAGAACGCGAATTGTAGATAAAAACAGTCAATTTTAACTGATCGCATGCGTCCACCTATAGATAAATTACTTCGTCTGGTCTCGGCCAGCCGTTTATTGTTCGGTTCCCGTCGGGTTTCACGCGCCGTTTCTTTGTCCGCCCTGTTTTGCGCCGTTTGCGCGGTCGGTGCAGCGGCGGTCGCGCCTTTGGCACCAGATGCCTCCGACTTGCCGGTCAAACGTATTCACACCGACTTGCCCTTACCATCACTCGATGAACAAATCGCCGCCTTGGCTGCCAATGAGCAGCATTTCGTGCGCGAAGAAAATGTACGTCGCGGCGATACCCTGAACGCCTTGTTATTGCGTTTAGGCGTAGATGATGATGAGGCGAATCAATTCATTAAATCGGACGCCGTGGCCCGCAGTCTGTTGCAATTACGTATAGACCGAGCGGTGCGGGCAAAGACGAACGAGGAAGGCGAGCTGGAATGGCTGCAAACCACGGTCATCGATGGCCCAGATAAAACCGCGCGTAACCTCGAAGTCAAACGCGATGCGGCCGGCCACTTAGTCGCCAGCACCAGCGCAGCCACCTTAGAGCGGCGTGTGGAAATGGCATCGGGCAGTATTTCATCGTCCTTGTTTGCTGCCACCGACGAAGCCAATATTCCCGATAATGTTTCGACCCAAATTATCGGCATGTTTGAAACCAACATCGATTTCCGAAAATTGCAGCGTGGCGATCATTTTAATGTTGTGTTTGAAACTTTTTGGCAAGATGGCCAGATGGTCAAGAGCGGCCGTGTACTCGCCGGTGAATTCAGTAATGCTGGCAAGGCCTACCAAGCGGTGTGGTTTGATGAAGGGGCCGGGCAGGGTGGTTACTACACCTTTGACGGCAAGTCGCTGAAGAAAGCTTTCCTCAAGTCACCATTGGAATTTACCCGTATTTCTTCGGGTTTTTCGATGCGCCTGCATCCGATTTCGGGACAATGGAAACAGCATAAAGGCGTCGACTTTGCCGCCGTGGTCGGTACACCCATCCGTGCCACCGCCGATGGCGTGGTTGATACGGCAGCGATGAGCGGCGGTTACGGCAACCTGGTCGTGATCAAGCACTGGTCGAATTACAGCACCGCGTATGCACACATGAGCCGTTTTGCCGCTGGTATACGCAAGGGTTCACGCGTGAGTCAAGGCGAAGTCATCGGCTATGTCGGTACCACCGGCTGGTCGACCGGTCCGCATTTGCATTATGAATTCCGCGTCAATAACGCGGCGCGTGATCCGTTGTCGGTGGTGGTGCCGGATGCGCCTGCATTGGCCAGCAATGAAACCGCGCGTTTCAAAGCGGTGGCCGGTGACATGCATCATCGCTTCAATTTAATGCGGCCGGAACGAGCCGAAAGTATTAACGTAGCAGCGCGCTGAGTCATTTTCTTGCGCTGGTCGGGCCGAACCCAGGTTCGGCCTTTTTTTATTCTTGATAGACGCAATTTCACATGCACCTTGATGACGCACTGTATATCGGTTTGATGTCGGGCACCAGTCTCGATGGGGTCGACGGCGTGTTGCTGCGCTTGCCAGAACATGCCACTGGCGAGCTTGAAATTCTGGCCAGTAGGCATTTGCCTTTCGATGCCGCGCTGCATGCGGCAGCACTGCAATTGCAGCAGCCAGGGCCGAATGAAATCGAACGCGAAGCCGAGCTGGCCAATGCCATCGCGCGCATCTATGCCGATTGCACGGCGGCTTTGCTGCAGCAGCATCCGGCGCAGAATGTGCGTGCCATTGGCGCGCATGGGCAAACGATACGGCACCGGCCGGAAGCCGGGTTTACCCGTCAGAGTTTGAATGCGGCTTTGCTGGCGGAATTGAGCGGCATCGATGTCGTGGCCGATTTTCGCAGCCGCGATGTCGCCGCCGGCGGCCAAGGCGCACCCTTGGTACCGGCCTTTCACCGCGCTTTGTTCGGTGCGCCGGGCGCATGCCGGGTGGTGGCGAACATCGGTGGCATTGCCAATGTCAGTGTGCTGGCCGCCGACGGCAGTACCAGCGGTTATGACACCGGGCCTGGCAATGTGCTCATGGATTACTGGATTGCTCAGCAGCGCGGCGAACCTTACGATGCCGACGGTGCTTGGGCCGCGCAAGGCCAGATTTGTGCCGGTCTGTTGGCGCGCATGTTAACTGAACCCTACCTGCAACTGGCCGCACCGAAAAGCACCGGGCGTGATTTATTTCATGGCGCTTGGTTGCAGCAGCATTTACTGCATTGGCCTGCGGTGGCGGCCGTTGATGTGCAGGCGACCCTGTGCGCCTTGACCGCGCACAGCCTGGCTGCCGCTATCAGTAAGGAAGTCAGCGCCGTGTATGTGTGCGGCGGCGGTGCTTATAATACCTGCTTGATGACGATGCTGGCACAGGCCATCCAAGACCAAGGCGGGCGCGCCAGCTTACACAGCACGGCGGCTTTGGACATGGATCCGGAGCAGGTGGAAGCGTGCGCCTTCGCATGGTTGGCGCAGCAATTTTTTCAGCGCGAGCCGGGAAATCTGCCGGCAGTGACCGGTGCGCGCGGCGGGCGTGTCCTCGGTGCTTTATATCCACGCTAATCTCCACGCAGTTGCCGACACCGGCACCTGCCAACTCCACTGGGATTGATCAACGATGAGTCACAACTTACTTTCTCCGCGCCGACAATTGGCGGCAAATGGTCCGGATTTTTCTCGTATTGTGCTCGGTTTATGGCGCCTGGCTGATTGGAATATGACGCCGCAGCAGCGCGTTACTTTTCTCGAAGAGGCGCTGGCGCTGGGGATCACGACGATCGATCAAGCCGATATTTACGGTGACTACCAAAGTGAAACCTTGCTGGGTCAGGCCGTGCAACTGGCACCATCCTTACGTCAGCGTTTGCAGTTCGTCAGCAAATGCGGCATCAAATTGGTGTCGTCGGCGCGGCCGGCACATAGCCTGCAGCATTACGATACCAGCCGCGCGCATCTCATCGCCAGCGCCGAACATTCACTGCACGCCATGCAGATAGAGCAGCTCGACCTGCTGCTGATCCACCGGCCCGATCCCTTGATGGATGCCGATGAAATCGCTGCCGCCTTCAGTCATTTGCAAGACAGTGGCAAGGTGCGGCATTTCGGGGTGTCGAATTTCACGCCGGCGCAATTCGACTTGCTGGCAGCACGTTTTCCCTTGGTGACGAATCAGCTTGAATTATCGCTCATGCATTTGCAGCCGCTGCATGATGGCAGCCTCGATCTGTGTCAGCGCTTGCGTTGTGCGCCGATGATTTGGTCGGCACTCGGTGGTGGTGCCTTATTCGCTGAGCCAGCCACTCCCGCGGTTCTGCGGGTGCGCAGTGTCTTGGAACGTCTGGCCACCGAGTATGCGGTGTCGGTGACGACGGTGGCCTTATCATGGATCTTGCGCCATCCTTCACAGCCCTTGGTATTGACCGGTTCCGGTCGGGTTGCCGCTTTGCGTGATGCGGTACGCGCTTGTGATCTGGAACTGACACGCGAGCAATGGTTTGCACTCTGGAGCGCGGCGGCCGGTAAATCGGTCGATTGATTTTCAGAAAATTCCTACCACAAATTCATTCCTAGGTTGGCGCAGGCTGTTTAAAATCAGTTTTCATACTGATGAAAAAACGGTGTTTCTCTATCATGCGCAAACTGACTGTTTCTCTGTATTCGCCAAAGCGGCTGGTGGCCGCCGCACTGTATTGCGCCGGCGGTCTACCGGCGTATGCCAGTGAGCTCACGCTGTATGGCGTCATCGATGTCGCCATGCGTTATGATAGCAAGGCGCAGCGCAGCGAGCTCGGTAGTGGCCAAATTCAAGGCAGTCATTGGGGGCTGCGCGGGCGCGATGGCTTAGGGACTGACAGCAGCTTGATCTTCGCACTCGAGGCCGGGTTTAACCCCGATGACGGCCGCAGCGGCCAGCAATCGCGCCTGTTCGGCAGTCAGGCTTGGCTTGGTGTCGAAGGCCCGGCCGGCAGCTTGCGCCTTGGTCGCCAGTATGGCGTCATGTTCGATGCCATGTCGGCCATCGATCCATATGGCATAGCCAACGGCGATGCGATTTCCTGGCAGTACAATTTGTTCGGCTTGCGGTTTGATAATACGCTCAAATACCAGCAGACACTGGCGAACTGGCAAGTCTCCGTTGCCTATAGTTTTTCTGAACAAGCTGCGAACAGCCGCGCCGGCCGAACGCTAGGACTCAGTCTGGCACGCGATTTCGGCGGCGTGCTGGCTTATGCTGCCTGGCAGAAAAGTGCCGATCTGGATGGCCGCAGCGCCAGTGCCGCCATGCTCGGCGCGACCGCCGAGTATCGTGCAGTCAAATTGTGGGCCGGGTATTTGCAACTGCGGCGTGAGCAGGGTTTCCTGCAGTGCAGCGCGGTCGTTACGCCAGGTTCAGTGGCGGCTCCTTGCCATGCAGAGCCACTTGCCAATGCCAGTTTTGCAGCGGGTTTCGCCAGCGGCGCTGCCGTCACAAACTACCTGCAGTTCGCACTCAGTTATCGGCTGCAGCCGCAGCTCGAAGTGGTGGCTGCTTTCATGGAAGACCGCACGGCGGTGGCCGGCAGCGAAGGCCGATTCGGGCGGCGCAGTCGCTATCTGATGCTCGATTACGCCTTATCTTTACGCACCGATTTGTATGCGGCCATCGATCATAGCCGGCTCGACACGGCCGGCTTGGAGCACCCGGCTTATGAGGCGCAAAACGATGGGGCCAAGGGCTACCATATTGGCTTGCGCCACCGCTTCTGACGCGCATTGTTTGACCGCGCCGCGCTTGCCTAATAGTGCAGAGTGCGTTTGTTGGTGGGCGCGCTGTCGCGTACCACCAAGCTGACTGGCAAGACTTGTTGTTGCGGCGTATCTCCATGGTTTTGCAACAGTAAGCGCACGCCACTGGCACCGAGTTTTTCTTTATCGATACGTATCGTGGTCAACGGTGGATGGGCGAGTGCGGCGGCGGCGATATCGTCGCAACCGACGATGGCGATGTCGTTTGGAATGCGGATGCCGGCATCGATGCAGCAGCGCATTGCAATCAGTGCGCAACTATCGTTGTAGCAAACTATCGCATCCGGGCGTGGCAGCAGCGTCAGCAGGTGGTGCACCGCCTCGGCCACTGCTTGTTCCAGATCGATGATGTGCGGCAGGACGATTTCGAGCTCGGGGTCGGCCAATAAGCGCGCTTCAAACAGCGCTTTGCGAAAGCCGCGGGCGCGTTCGCCGACGCTGTAGTGTGCCGGCGAACCCGATAACCAAGCGATGCGACGCCGTCCGCTGGCCAGCAAATGGCGGGTCGCCAAGTAACCGGCCATCTGGTTATCGGGATTGACAGAATCAAAGCCTTGCACGCAGGTGTCGATCAAGGCTATCGGTTTTTGCGTAGCGCGCAGCAATGATAATAACTCGGTTTCAAAATAGCCGGCACACAGTATGGCATCGGTGCCGTGGCGTTGAATTTGCTCAAGTACCGGATCGGCCGGGCCGATCGCCATGAAGGAAGGCACAATGCCGTAATGTCGACAAATTTCTTCTACGCCGTGCAGCATGGGTGAAAAAAACGGGCTGCTCGCCAAGGTATTATGTTGCCTATGCAAGAGAAAGCTCAAGCGTCTGATTTTGCGTGGCTTGAGTTTGCCAAAATCGTAGTTCAGTTCATGTGCGATGCCGACGATAAGGCGGCGGGTTTGCTCGGTTAATCCGGTTTGATTTTTCAGTGCGCGTGAGACCGTGCCGATGGAAATTCCAGCCGCTTTGGCAATGTCGCGCACGGTGGTGGCTGCCTCGTGCCCAGCTTCATGCTTAGTCATGTCGTACATACCGGTTCGGTTGACGCGCAGCGAGTCGGTATGCCAGCTTGACCGGACCGAGCTGGTACGGCCGCAGCCTCAGGTCGTTGATGAGCGGAAGAAAATACCCAAAGCTGAACATACATTGCTCCAATCGAGTCATTACTAAGAGGTTGTTTTTTATCGGTTTTCGGCTCGATTTATATCTGTCTGAAAAAGGCAAGTCAATCAAATGCCATACTGTGCAGATAGTTTATTGTGTTTAGTAAAATGCATTACAACTGACGGCTGGCAAGCTGGTCGGACGTAGGGGGATAGGGGAGGTGACGCTAAGTCATCAGTCAGTGAACAATGGCTGGCTTATCGGACAAATCCGTGTAAATTTTTTATAAAACTAGGATTAATTTTAATAATGTATTGTTTTCTATCTGATATAGATGCATTTCAGCATTTAATTGGCCTAGTCTTTTTTTGCGTCAGTGTGTCATTTATGCCGCATGCGCAGCGGCAAATTGATTCGGCAGATCCTGTGTTGTTTTTGCCTTTTTGCCGGTATTTCTCTCGATAATCGCCATTAGCTGGTATACAATTATTGCAACATTTTAATCTACGCTGCCTGAGCCCGTACTTGCGCAGATGTGGTGGCGTTGCCGGTATTCGGGGTTTGGCCTACCCTGTGTGAGTGCTGAAGGAAACGATGCCGTGAATGTTTTCCCCTTGTCCCGCCGCCTCTTTTTGCGTGCTCTCAGTCCCACTGCGGCAAGCTCGCAATGGCGTGAAAGTATACTTTCTTCCATTTTGTTATACGTGCTCGTGCTCGGCACACTGGCAGCCATTCCCAGCATACTGTTGGCCTTCAGCGAACGCTTGTGGTCGCTCATTGCAGTCGATCTGCTGGCGCTGGCGTGGGTGGCAGCGACGCTGATTTCGGCGACCCTGAGCTTTCGGGCACGCGCCTGGCGCTTCCTGATTCTGGTTTATTTGCTCGGCATTTACTTCCTCCTCAAGGTCGGGGTAACCGGTTTGATTTACCTGTTGGCGTTTCCCGTCATGGTGGCATTTTTTTGCCGCTTGCGTGAAGCCGTCGCGGCCCTGTGTTTAGCCGTGGCGACGTTGCTCGTGATCGGCTATTTCGATATGGCTAACATCGGCGATATCGGTGTGCACGAGACGGCGTTTCGCCATTGGCTGATCGTTATCATCAATTTTTCCTTGGTTTGTGCAGTGTTATCGATTTCTTGTGGCGTTTTGTTGCGGCGACTCGAAATCTCGCTCAATCATCAACAATTGATCAGCCAATCGCTGCTCGATGGGCAGGCATCGCTGCGTGTGGCCAATGAAGACTTGCGTCTGACTGTAGCCGCAGTAGCGCGACTGACCGATATTGTCGTCATCATCGAAAACGATGCACCGATGTATCCCGTTGGCAATGCTTCCGGGGCTACCCCGCATTTGTGTATCGTCTTCGTCAATGAAGCATTTGAACGCCAAACCGGGTACTTGCGCAGCGAAGTACTCGGGCGCATGCCGCACTTTTTGAGTGGACCCGAAACGCAAATAGCCGAGCTTGACAGACTGCGTGCCGCCCTCGTCGCGCTCGCGCCGGTGCATCTGGAACTGATCGTGTATACCCGCGTCGGCCAGGCATTTTGGTTGGAGGCCGATCTGGTTCCGCTGGCCAATGAGCGCGGCGAATTCACCCATTGGGTGGCAACCGGGCGCGATATCAGTGAACGTAAAACAGCCGAAGCCGATATTCACCGCTTGGCGTATTTTGATTTCTTGACCGGTTTGCCGAATCGTCGTTTGCTGTTGGACCGGCTGGGAATGATACTGGCCAGTGCGCGCCGCAGTGGCCAAGTCAGCGCAGTGTTGTTCATTGATCTCGATAATTTTAAGATGATCAATGATGCACGCGGCCATGCGGTCGGTGATGCTTTGCTGCAGCAAGTCACGCAACGTTTGTTGGCTTCGTTGCGCGAGAATGATACGGTGGCGCGTATCGGCGGCGATGAGTTCGTGGTCTTGCTGGCCGATATTTCACACGAGGTGCAACATGGCGCGCAGATCGCCTTGCATGTGGCGGAAAAAATTCGTGTATCGATGAGCGAGTTATTTGATGTGCGCGAATTTTTGTATGCCGTCACCTGCAGCATAGGCGTGACCTTGCTGCCGCATGAAGAGCAGAGTGCCGACGATGTGCTGCGCGAAGCTGACACCGCCATGTATCGCGCCAAGGCCGGTGGTCGCAACCAGATTGCTTTCTATGAAGCCGGCATGCAGCTGGAGATTGAACAGCGCTTGACGATGGAGCGCGAACTCGGCCAAGCCTTGGGCAAACAAGAGCTGCAAATGTATATGCAGGCACAGGTAGATAGCCGTGGCCATCCGGTTGGCGCTGAATTGTTGATGCGCTGGCATCATCCTCTACGCGGTATGGTGTCGCCGGCCGTATTCATTCCGCTGGCCGAAGAGTCCGGTCTCATTATCGAGTTGGGCGATTGGGTCTTGCGCGAGGCCTGTCGCAGCGTGTTGGCACTGACGGCGGCCGGTTGGCAGATACCGGTCTCGCTCAATGTCAGTCCCAAGCAATTTCGACAAATCGATTTTGTTGACAAGGTCAGACGCATGCTGGCCGATAGCGGTGCCGATCCACATCGCTTGATCTTCGAGGTTACCGAAGGATTATTGATCGATAATTTGAGTGAAACCATCGCGCGCATGCGAGAGCTGACCCAGCTTGGCATTCGTTTTTCCATCGATGATTTCGGCACCGGTTATTCGAGTTTTTCTTATCTGAAAAAATTGCCTTTGTATGAATTGAAAATAGACCGCAGTTTTGTCCGTGACATTCTCGATGACCAAAGCGGTATGGCAATCGTCCAATCGATTTTATCGATGGCCGAGCACCTCGGCTTACGTGTGGTGGCGGAGGGAGTGGAAACGGTGCAGCAAGCGGAATTTTTGATTGCCAACGGTTGCGCTTCGCTGCAAGGGTTTTTGTACTCTCAACCTATGCCGATGGCATTGTGGATAGAGCAACAAGCACTGCGGAGCGTACTGATTTGAACTACGCGATGTCGCCGGTGTTTGTGCCGGCAATGCCTTATCATCCTTATGGTGTTTGGCGATGGCGGCGAACAACGCGCTGGCCGCAGCGGTAAGTCAGCATCAGACTGCGGCTGTTAAGGCGTGGTCTGAAACGTCGCCTGCATCCAGTCGATGAAAATCTGTACTTCGGGACGCAGGCTCGGCTGTGCTTCGTGCACCAGATGGTAGGCGTGCGGCGGCGTGGCCAGTTGGGTATCGAACAGCCGAACGACTTCGCCGCGTTCTATCAATTCTTGGGCAAAATGCTGGCGCGTCAAACCGACACCATGGCCGTGCTTGACTGCTTCGAGCAACAAACCCAGATCATCGATGCGTAAGCCGTGAGTCGGTTCGGCCCAGTCGAGTGCCGCGACTTCAAACCAAGGCTGCCACGGCTCGAGCGCGGAACGCAGCAGGCGCGCGTGGCGCAGGTCGGCCGGCAGCTTGATCGGTGCGATCGATTTCAAATATGCCGGGCTGGCAACGGCGAAACTCGGTTCGACGAATAATTTTTTAGTCACCAAATTCGGGTATTCACCGGCACCGAAACGCACTTCCACATCGCTTTCCGATAAGCTCAGATCATACAACGGCACGAACAGATAGACTTCGATTTCGATATCGGGATAGCGGCGCGCAAAGTCGGCCAGGTGCGGCATGAACATATAGCGTGCAAAGGTAGGCGGGACGGTCACCTTGACGCGCATCTGATGCTGCGGCACTTTATTGGGCAGCGGGAAATCTGCCAAGGCGCGCAAGGCATTTCTCACCACATCGAGATAGCGTCGGCCGAATTCGGTCAAGGCCACGCTGCGGCCCTCGCGCACGAACACGCGTTCGCACAGATGTTCTTCTAACAAGCGTATGCGATGTGATAAGGCCGATGGCGTGATGCAAAGCTCTTCGGCCGCGACGGCAAACGAGCCGAAGCGGGCCGCTGCTTCAAAAGCGGAAAGTGCGTGAACCGGGGGTAATCTGGTGGCCATTCTGTATCCTGATGTGGGTTCGGCCGGGGCAAAACCATGCGCTGTATAAGTATGCCGACTATTATGATGCGTTGCGGCGGTTTTTGGCTTATGCTCAGCGACTTCTCATCAAATTATCTACATTATGGGCAATCGACTCTCAAAAATTGCAACACGGACCGGCGACGCCGGCACCACCGGCCTGGGCGACGGCAGTCGCGTCGACAAAGATGGCTTGCGCGTGCACGCCATGGGCGATGTCGATGAACTCAATTCGCACATCGGTGTGCTGTTGTGTGAATCCTTACCGGAACAATTGACACATGAATTAATGTCGATACAGCACGACTTGTTCGATATGGGGGGCGAGTTGTGCATACCCGGTTATACCCTCATCACCGAAGCGCAAGTCATACGGCTCGATGGTTTACTGGAAAAATACAATGCCGATTTGCCGCCGCTGCAGGATTTCATTCTGCCTGGCGGTTCGCGCGCGGCCGCTATCGCCCATGTCTGCCGTACCGTATGTCGCCGTGCCGAACGCGCCCTCGTTACTTTGGGTAAAAGCGAAAACGTGGCAGAGCATCCGCGTCAGTATATGAACCGCTTGTCGGATTTATTGTTTGTTTTGTCGCGCGTGCTCAATCGTTTCAACGGCGGCAATGATGTCTTGTGGGAGCACGGGCGCGCACGTTGAGCGCGCGATTTCAGCGTTGACCGTGGCGTTCCAGCAGGCGCGCCAAGGCGGCGCGCAGCGCTTGGTTTCGGCTGCTGTCTTCGATGTTGCTGGCCAGCTTGCCCAGCGCTTGCAAGGCGATGCCGGAGAGCGCCAATTGCTTCGGTGGTGGGGGTTTGTCAACCATGCGGCTGACTTGTACTTTGATACGGATTGCGTTAATCTGCCAACCACGCTCTTGTAAGTTGCTCTGTAATTTAGGGCATTGTTGCTTGAGCTTGGTTGCCAGCGCGGCATTGGCGGCCGACAGAGTCAGCAAGCCTTCACTGAGCTGCATGATTTCGCAGCTGTCAAAAATAGCCGGTAGCAGCGCCGCACAATCTTTTTGCAAAGATGAGTTGCGCTGTATGGTAGGCAGCAGCGGCGAAATCGAGGCGTTGCTGCGTAAAAAGTCAACCGCACCATGTACGATTTTCGGCGTATGGCTGCGGCGAATATTGATGGTTTGCGTCGTGCCGGAAAGTCGGTAGCGGTCGGCTGCAGCGACTTGGCTGCCCCGCGGCTTGGCGCGATAAGAAGGAGGTGCAGATGTTGACATGGCCTATACCTTACCACAAACTGATTGCGTCGGCCCCGGCTGGCGTGACTGAGGATTAGTATCGATGCAAATCATTGTCATGCATGCGCGGTTTACCCAAGCCAAATCGGTGACTTTGTCGTCGCATCATCTGCTGTTGGCTGTGCTGGCTTTTCTGGTGCTGATGGTGGTAAGCGGCGCACTGATGGCAGCCTTGACCTTACGCTTGGCCAGTGCCGATGTGCCGGGCGTGCGGATGTTGCTGCCGCAAGCAAGTATGCTGAGCGGCGATGCGAATCAAAAAGACCGCTACCTGAAAGAAAATCTGGCGGCGATGGCCGTGAAACTCGGCGAAATGCAGGCGCAACTGATGCGTCTCGATGCTCTCGGCGAACGGGTGCAAGGCTTGGCCGGCGTTAAGCCGGAAGAATTCAATTTCAAAGAATTACCACCACGCGGTGGCCCGGAAATGTCCTCCGACACTTCGCATGCGCTCAATATGTCGGAGTTTCAGGCCGCCTTGGATGCGTTGCAGAAAGATGTAGAATCGCGCTCTGACTACATGAATGTGGTGGAAACCAATTTGATGGGTTTCAAAATCCAATCGAAATTATTGCCGACCGTGCAGCCGGTGAATGTCACCTACAATGCCTCCGGTTTCGGTTGGCGGCTCGATCCCTTTACCGGTCGCAGTGCCTTTCATGAGGGCATAGACTTTCCAGCTCCGACTGGTACGGCCATCGTGGCAGCGGCCGGTGGCGTGGTGGTAGCGGCCGAATTTCATCCGCAATTTGGCAATATGCTGGAAATCGATCACGGCGGTGACCTCATTACCCGCTATGCCCATACCTCGAAAATCTACGTCAAGCTCGGCGATATCGTTAAACGCGGCCAACATGTCGCCGATATCGGTTCGACCGGACGCTCCACCGGCTCGCATCTGCATTTTGAGGTGCGCATCAAAGACGTGCCGCAAAATCCCAATAAATTCCTCTCTGCCGGCGCGAACCAAGCGAAATTGTATGCATTGAGTCAAAAATAGCTTGAATTTGTGCATTAAGACACCAATTGCTGCAGTGTAGTCGGGTTTACATCGGTGTTTTTCCTGATCTGGACAGCGCAGCATGGTAAAATCGAGAGCTATCCCATAAGTTGCTGTGCAAGCAAGTTTTTGCCGCGGCGTTTTTCAGAATTTAACTTACCGTTCATAGCATGTCATTCCTGACCAAGATATTCGGCAGCCGTAATCAACGGCTCTTGAAGCAATACCAAAAGACGGTGCGTGACATCAACGCATTGGAACCCCAGCTGGAAGCCCTGTCGGATCAGGCTTTGCAGGCCAAAACGGCGGAATTCAAAGCGCGCGTAGCGGCCGGTGCCAGCCTCGACAGCCTGTTGCCGGAAGCGTTTGCGGTGTGTCGCGAGGCCAGTAAACGGGTGCTCAAGATGCGTCATTTCGATGTGCAGATGATAGGCGGCATGGTTTTGCATTTCGGTAAAATTGCTGAAATGGGTACCGGCGAAGGCAAGACCCTGATGGGAACGCTGCCGATTTACCTCAATGCCTTGTCGGGTGAGGGCGTGCATGTGGTTACGGTCAATGATTATTTGGCACAGCGCGATGCGGAGTGGATGGGGCAGCTCTACAGTTGGTTGGGGCTCACGACCGGTATTAATTTGTCGCAACTCGATCACGATGCCAAGCAGCTCGCTTACGGTTCCGACGTTACCTACGGCACCAATAATGAATTCGGTTTCGATTATTTGCGCGACAACATGGTGTTTGAAGCCAAAGACCGAGTACAACGTCGTCTCAATTTTGCCGTGGTCGATGAAGTCGATTCCATCCTCATCGATGAAGCGCGTACGCCGCTGATCATTTCCGGCCAAGCCGAAAATCATACTGAACTGTATTACAAAATCAATGAAGTACCGAAGCTGCTGACTCTGCAGATCGGTGAAGAAACCGCCGACGGCAGCGGAAAAGTAGACGTGCCCGGTGACTACACCAAAGATGAGAAAGCCCATCAAGTCTTGTTGACCGAAGCCGGTCATGACAAGGCCGAGCGCATACTGACGGAAATGGGTTTGCTACCGGAAGGCGCATCGCTCTACGATGCCGCCAATATCACGCTGATCCATCATCTGTATGCGGCGCTGCGCGCGCATGCTTTGTATTTCAAAGATCAGCATTATGTGGTGTTGGATGAGGAAATCGTCATCGTCGATGAATTTACCGGCCGCATGATGACCGGACGCCGTTGGTCGGATGGCTTGCATCAAGCGGTAGAAGCCAAAGAAGGCGTGCGCATTCAGAATGAAAATCAGACGCTGGCGTCGATTACCTTCCAAAATTATTTCCGCATGTATACGCGCTTGTCGGGCATGACCGGCACGGCCGATACCGAAGCGTATGAATTCCAAGAAATTTACGGCTTGGAAACCGTGGTCATTCCACCGAATCGGCCATCGCGTCGCCTCGATCGTCAAGATCAAGTCTACAAATCGGCGCAGGAAAAATACGGTGCCATGCTCAAGGATATACAAGATTGCTACGAGCGCGGTCAGCCGGTCTTGGTCGGTACTACCTCGATAGAAAATTCAGAATTACTGTCGGGCATCTTGAGTGAGGCGAAACTGCCGCATAATGTCTTGAATGCCAAGCAGCATCAGCGTGAAGCTGAAATCATTGCCCAAGCCGGCCGGCCGCAAGCTATTACCATCGCCACCAATATGGCTGGTCGTGGTACCGATATCGTGCTCGGCGGGAATGTCGCCAAGCAAGTGCAACTGATCGAAGCCAATCCTGCTTTGGCTGCTGCCGACAAGGCGACGCAATCGCAAACCTTGCGCGACGAATGGAAGTCGCTCAATGAGCATGTGGTGGCGGCCGGCGGTTTGCATATCATCGGTACGGAACGGCATGAATCACGCCGCGTCGACAACCAGTTGCGTGGTCGTTCGGGTCGTCAGGGTGATCCTGGCTCCAGCCGTTTCTATCTGTCGCTCGACGATCAATTGCTGCGCATTTTTGCCGGTGACCGCGTACGCGCGATCATGGAACGCTTGAAAATGCCGGAAGGCGAACCGATCGAAGCCGGCATCGTCTCGCGCTCTATCGAATCGGCGCAGCGCAAGGTGGAAGCACGTAACTTTGATATTCGTAAGCAATTGCTGGAATATGATGATGTTGCCAATGATCAACGCAAAGTGATTTATCAGCAGCGCAATGAATTGCTCGAAGCGCATGACATGACCGAGTTGATGACTTCCTTGCGTCACGGTATGTTCGCCGATCTGGTACACGCCCATGTACCACCGGAATCGGTGGAAGAACAGTGGGATGTGGCCGGTCTGGAAAATGTCTTGGCCAATGAGTGGGCGATCGACTTGCCATTGACGAAAATGTTGGCTGACGAAGCCAGCTTGAGCGGTGAAGACATACTCGAACGCGTGCTTGCTGTCGTCAATGAAGCGTATGAAGCGAAACTGAGCTTGGTCGGCAAAGAATCGTTTGCCGGTTTTGAGCGCAGCATCATGTTGACCGAGATTGACAGCCATTGGCGCGAACATTTGGCCGCGCTTGATCATCTGCGTCAGGGTATACATTTGCGCGGTTATGCGCAGAAAAACCCGAAACAGGAATACAAGCGTGAAGCCTTCGAATTGTTTGCACAAATGCTGACGATGATCAAAAACCAAGTGGTGCGTACGGTCGTGACAGTCAGAATACAGTCACGCGCTGAAATCGACGCCGCCGAACTGCAATTGGCGCAATCGCAGGTAGAGAATGTGCATTATCAACATGCTGATTTTGATGCCGATGCCACGCCCGAAGACATGCTGGCACCACAAGCTTTCAATGGCATCGAAGCACCCGAAGGCAGCTATGCCTTGAAAGTCGGGCGTAACGATGTCTGTCCTTGCGGCAGCGGTAAGAAATTCAAGCAGTGCCACGGCAAGCTGGCGTAAGCGCGTAGTTTGGTAAAAAAAGAGGCAGCTGCGGCTGTAATGCCGTTCAGTCTTAACTGAACGGCATTACTCATAAAGAGGGGAATTCAATGAAAAAATCGGGAAACTTGACAAGTTTCTCGATTTTTTTGAAATGCTATAAAAATTTTTGCAGAATAGCTGTCCGGGTGAGTGAAGTTTGAATTGATCTGCGCTTCCCTAAATGGATCGTCGCAAGCGACGATGGAAAAGACTCTGGATTATGACTATAGAAACCATCGGCGTAAGCACGATCGACGACACCGCAACGGATGCTGCTGTGCTGCGCGAAAAGCTGGTCGATGCCCTGACGCAGGGCTACCAAGTTGCGTTCGACCCCGACGAAGCCGAGCGCGCCGGTGCCTTCGTCGAAGATGCGTTGACCGAGCTGGACGCCGCAGAAAGCTGCGAGGATCTGGCGGAGGTCTGGGAAGAGCCGGCATTTTTAGACGACGACGGCCCGAGCGCCGACATCCCCCCTTTCATCACCATAAGCAATGCGCGTGAACTGTACGATCTTCGTCCGGGCGAAACTGTGTCCGAGGCTATTGCTCGGCGGGACGCCAAGGGGGCGTAAGCGATGTCAGTGAGCGAAGCAGTAGCCCGAGTTATCACGCGGCGGTTTGCCCGCTACCACTGAGGCGCACTTTATGACACATCCGATGACGAAATACGTGACTTTGGGCAATTGATGTACTGCTTTAGGGTGGACGGCGAGGTATAGCGCTGCCAAAATCTGTCCTCGCTCAAGCGATTTTCGCTTCGATTCCCTAAGTCCGACAGACTCCCGGATGAATTTTTGACACATTTATCGTTGATCATTTGGCGTGCGACAAAGCCCGCACGAGCATTAAGTGGCGCTGCTATTAATGGACTATAATAAAAGCCATCAGGAAGTTAAAGGTAGACGATTATGAAACTCAAAGTCCGCAGCAACTTGGGCAGGTTCAGTTCCCCGACAGTATTGAGGGGCGATGCCCCGTTTCTCGGCGCGACCGTTGAGGAATGGGATAAAGCGATTACTGGTAACATGGACCAGACCCTTGCCCAAGTCAAACTACTCGCAATGGGTAACGGTCCCAAGCGAGATGCTTCCAAGGCCACCTCGTTCGATCTGGCGAGTTTCGCCGGAAAACGTTTGGCCAACGCCAAATAATTTTCCTTCCTCTTACTTGAAAACGCGGTATTGACCGCGTTTTTTATATGTCCGACGAAAAAAAAGACAATACGCTCGATCTGCATGTGGTGGTGTTTGCCGGCCCGAACGGGTCTGGGAAGACCTCGTTGATCGACGAAATCAAGCAGACCGGTCTGGCCACCATACGAGGCGTCTACCCTCTTCCTGCCTACTTTATTAACCCTGATCAAGTGGCCAAGGATCTGCCGGGTGACTATCCCAACCAGAACGCCAGGGATGAGGCCGCGCAGAGAGCCGCCATGCGCATCCGCGCCGAGGCGACGGCGAGTAAGTTGCCTTTCGCCTTTGAGACCGTGATGTCACACCCATCGCGTATCAACGAAATGCTGATACTCAAAGAGCAAGACTACCGCCTGTTCCTGACCTTTATCACCACGGACAATCCGGAAAAGAACGTAGAACGGGTGACGCAGCGCTATGAAACGGGAACCACCACGGGGCACTACGTCGCGCCTGACAAGGTGCGCGAACGCTACCACCGCACGCTTGCGCTGCTCCCTCGCGCGGCCGAAATTGCCGATGCGGTCTACATCTACGATAATTCCGCCGATTTCGAGAAGCCCAAGTTGCAGGCCGTCATTGAGCGCGACGCGCAGTTCTCGGTCTCACCCGACGCGAAGGATTGGGTCATTCAGCGCCTGGTCCATCCGCTACAGCAGCGCGAGCGGGAATTAGGCCAACTGATCGCCACGCTTGAGAAGCACGGTCACCAGGTTGGCGACGCGGACGAGCTCAACGGGACCTATCAGGGTGCGGTTCTATTAAAGACTAGCTACTATCTGGCCCAGCTGGACGACTCAACCAAACAGGCCGTAATCCACGACCGGCTCATGCTAGACACCGGAAACAAAGGTGTCGACAACGCGCCGCCGACGTACAGTGAAAAAGAAAACCTGACGATCCAGTATTCGCAGGCGAATGCCCCACGAGTCGAACGCCACGGGAAAAGGCTTGATGTTAATCTTGATAGACGCGCGGACTGATAATGCTCAGGATTTTTTGTCTTGGTATGAAAATGAAGATCTGCATCCAGAATTAATTATCATTTTACCGGGGCGTCAGGGGCGGCTCATACAAGCCAAATTTTTTGAAAAGCTTTTCGATGTGATTGAGCCTTTGTCGGACATCATTAATAAACTCGTTGATGTCGACATTAAGGAAGCGCAGATTTAATCCAAGCGGTTTGTCCGCTGCCACTGAGGCGCACTGCTGTGTTGCCTTACGCTGTCAATAGTCGACTATTGACAGCGTAAGGCGCCTTGCATTGCATCCTCATTGGCAACGGCCAATTCCACTGCGATTAAATCTGCGCTTCCTTAACGGTGCAAAAAAATCCGAAATTTTTTTCCTATGCTTGTAAGAAAATCCTTGCCGCCAGCGACAGATGCATAAGTTCTGCCACTCGGCGCTGAAATGCCAAGGCAGCACTTATCCCTTTTACTGTCCTTCCCTTACTTTCGGAGATCATCATGAAAAAAACTATCCAAACCGGTGCCCTTATCGCTGCTGCTGCCGCTGCCATGGCCTTGTCCGGCGGCGCCTTTGCGGCCACGACTACAGCCGCCATGGCGGACACCGTGCATTGTGCCGGCATCAACAGCTGCAAAGGCACGAGCGACTGCAAAACCGCAGAAAACGCTTGCAAAGGTCAGAATGTATGTAAAGGCCACGGTTTCTTGGCAACAACTGCAGCCGATTGCCAAGCCAAAGGCGGCAAGATCATCGACGCTAAATAAGTATTGTTTCAGCTATCCCGGCATCAGGATTGTGAATGGTGCCGGGCATCACGGAATTCACCACTATGCGCGCTCCTCTTTCCCCCAGCCCTGGCTATGGCCTCGGTCTGCGTACCGATCACTACCATGCGATGCTGGCCGATAAGCCGGCACTCGATTGGCTGGAAATTCTGTCAGAAAATTATATGGTACCGGGCGGTAAGCCGCTGGCCATGCTCGAGGCGATTCGGGCCGATTATCCTATGGTCATGCATGGCGTATCGATGAATATCGGCGCGGCCGCCGGCCCTGATCTGGCGTACTTGCAGTCGTTACAAGAATTGATCACGCGGGTAGAGCCGCTCTGGGTATCCGATCATTTGTGTTGGACCGGCGCACATGGAAAAAATATGCATGACTTACTGCCACTGCCTTACACCGAAGAGAGCATCGCCATCGTGGTCGACAATATTGGTCGCGTGCAAGATGTACTCAAGCGTCAGTTGGTGTTGGAAAATGTGTCGAGTTATTTATCCTACAGTCACGACAGCATGCCGGAATGGGAATTCGTCGCAGCGGTGGCCGAGCGTTCCGACAGCCTGATTTTGCTGGACGTGAATAATGTCTATGTCAGCAGCGTCAATCACGGCTTTGCCGCCAGTACTTATCTGGCTGCCATGCCAGTGCAAAGGGTGCGCCAGATTCATTTGGCCGGGCACAGCAATCATGGCCACTACATTATCGATACCCACGATCAAGCGGTGGCCGAACCGGTGTGGGATTTGTATGCTGAGGCGGTACAGCGCTTCGGCGCGGTCGCCACCATGATAGAACGTGATGATGCGATCCCACCCTTGGCCGACTTGTTGGCTGAGTTGGATTATGCGCGCGCCGTGGCGGCGCGGGTACAAGCACAGAGTCCGACGCGACAGCAGGTGGCGGCATGAGTTCCTTAGCGCAAATTCAAAGTGATATGCAAGAATATTTGCTTGGCACTTTGCCGGCCAGCGCACTGTTACCCTGTATTGCGCCCGGCACCGGCTTAACGGGAACGGAACGTTTATCGATCTATCACAGCAGTTACCGGGCGCGTTTGCAAGAAGCCTTGTCGCAAGCCTTTCAAAAAACGCATAGCTATCTCGGCGATGCCATGTTCTATGCGGCCGCCACGGCTTATATCGAGGCTTACCCGTCGCAGCAGGCGAATTTACGTTGGTTCGGCGCGCATTTTGGCACGTTTCTGAATCTGCATCTGCCGGCACATCCACAAGTGGCCGAACTGGCGCAGTTCGAGTGGAGTTTGGGCTTGGCCTTTGATGCCGCCGATGCCGCGCCACTGGCGCTGACGGCGCTGGCCACGGTTACCGATTGGGAAACGGCTGGATTTGCCATCACGACGAGTTTGCTGTTTCTGACGTTGCACAGTAATTGCATCGCCATTTGGCATGCGCTGGATAAGGACCGCACACCACCGCCGCCGCATACGCTGCCGGTGGCTAGCACGCTGATGCTGTGGCGGCGGCAATTGCAGCCGCATTTTCGTACCGTCGTCAGTGCCGAGGCAGCGGCTTTGCAACAATTACGTGAAGGGCAAAGTTTTGCCAGCATCTGCGAACGGATAGTCGAGGCGTATCCTGAGGCGGAAATCGCTAGCTGGTTGCAAATTTGGCTAGCTGAAGAATTATTGACGGCGATCGTGTCCTAAGCCCTGTCGACGGCGCGCTGCGAGAATGATTGGTCGCGCGCTGTTTTTGCTACATCGCAGTGCAATAAATTGTCTTACAATGGCGGCTTGATTTCACTGCAAGGAAACTTGATCATGGCCGTTAATTCACCTCTCCCCATCGCTGCTGATTTGAAGCCGGTCGCCGGTATTCGGCTCGGCCATGCCGAAGCCGGTATTCGTAAAGCGCATCGCAAAGATTTACTGGTCATCGAATTGGCTGCCACCGCTACGGTGGCCGGCGTGTTTACCACCAACCGCTTTTGCGCCGCCCCTGTACAGGTGTGCAAGGCCCATCTCGATGGCTTGCACATGGCATCCGCGCCGATACGCGCCTTGGTGATCAACACCGGCAATGCCAATGCCGGCACCGGCGACGCTGGCTTGGCTGCGGCCAATGCCACTTGCGCCGCCTTGGCGGAATTGCTGCATTGTGAAGCCTCGCAGATCTTGCCATTTTCAACCGGCGTGATTCTCGAACCTTTGCCGGTCGATCGCCTGATTGCCGGTTTGCCGCAGGCATTATCGAATTTGCAGGAAGATAATTGGTTTTTGGCCGCCGAAGCGATCATGACCACTGATACCCAAGCCAAAGCAGCTTCGGCCACGGTCGTCATCGATGGCAAAACGGTGCAAATGACCGGGATGAGCAAAGGGGCTGGCATGATCAAGCCGAATATGGCTACCATGCTCGGCTATCTGGCGCTCGATGCCAAAATCACACAGCCAGTACTCGACCATTTGGTGAAACAAGCGGCCGATCAATCCTTCAATTGCATCACCATCGATGGCGATACCTCGACCAATGATTCCTTCATGCTCATCGCCACCGGTGCCGGCGCCGTCGAGATCAGCGACATCGACAGCCCCGAGTACGCCTTGCTGGCGCAAGCAGTGAGCGATCTGGCACAAAAGCTGGCGCACATGATTATCCGTGATGGTGAAGGTGCGACCAAGTTCATCTCGATTATCGTCGAAGAAGGCAACACGCGCGAAGAGTGCCGCAAGATCGCCTATTCGATCGCTCATTCACCGCTGGTGAAAACCGCTTTTTTCGCCTCCGATCCGAATCTCGGGCGTATTTTAGCCGCCATCGGTTATGCCGGTGTCGATGACCTTGATGTCAGCAAACTTAATCTTTATCTCGATGAGGTGTGGGTCGCTAAAAATGGCGGCCGTAACCCCGATTACCGCGAAGAAGATGGTCAGCGCGTGATGCAGCAAAGCGAAATCACGGTGCGCGTCAAGCTCGGTCGTGGCAAGGTCGCGGCCACTGTGTGGACTTGCGATCTCTCACATGAGTATGTGACGATTAACGCCGATTACCGGTCCTGAGCGAGGTATTGCATGACTGAACTGGCTCATTTTTTGTTGCGTGCCGAACAGCTGCTGGCACGGGTAGAACGCTTGTTGCCGGCAGCCATGCCGACCCCTGATTGGGAGCTCGGTCACGCTTTTCGCTGGCGCAAGCGCGGTGGCATAGGATATTTGCAAGTGGTGCGACATGCCAGTGTGATTGCGCTGACAGATTTGCACAATATCGAACAGCAGAAAGCACAGATCACGCAAAATACCGCGCAATTCGTGACTGGGCGGCCGGCCAATAATGTGTTGCTGACCGGCGCACGTGGCACCGGCAAGTCCTCGCTGATCAAAGCTTGCCTGCAGCAATTTGCCGCCCAGGGCTTGCGTTTGATTGAGGTCGATAAGGCCGATCTGGCCGATTTGCCGGATATGGTCGATCTGGTGGCCGAGCGTCCTGAACGGTTCATTATTTTTTGTGACGATTTGTCGTTTGAAGAGGGCGAGGCCGGCTACAAGGCGCTGAAGGTAGCGCTCGATGGTAGTATCGCCGCCACCTCGGACAATGTTTTGATTTACGCCACCTCGAACCGCCGTCATCTGTTGCCGGAAAAAATGTCGGATAATGCCAGTTATCGCCATGGCGATGACGGTGATTTGCATCCCGGTGAAACCGTCGAGGAAAAAATTTCCCTGTCGGAACGTTTCGGCTTGTGGGTGTCGTTCTATCCATTCAAGCAAGACGATTATCTGGACATCGTCGCGCATTGGCTGGCACATTTCGGCTGCGACAGTGCGCAGATCAGCGCTGCCCGTGCCGACGCCTTGCGTTGGGCCTTGCAACGTGGCTCGCGCTCGGGTCGCGTGGCTTGGCAATTCGCGCGTGACCATGCCGGTAAGTTTGATGTCTGAGCCTAAGTCTGCACCTCGCTCCGCTGGTGTGCCGCAAGATGTCGCGGTCGGCGTACTCATGCGTGCCAATGGCGATGTACTGTTGGCGCAACGTCCAGAGGGCAAACCGTATGCCGGCTACTGGGAATTTCCCGGTGGCAAAGTGGAAGCGGGCGAGAGTATTTTTGCTGCTTTGCAACGCGAATTTGTCGAAGAGCTCGGCATTGCCATCATCAGCGCCGAAGCCTGGTGTTGTGTCGAGCATGTGTATCCGCATGCCCATGTGCGCCTGCATTTTTATCTCAGCCGCGAGTGGCAAGGGCAAGCGCAGAGCTTGGAAAATCAAGCCTTTGCTTGGCAAGGCAGCGTAGGATTAACGCCCTTACTACCGGCTACCATCCCCTTACTCGATTGGCTTGCTTTATTGCAAAGCGATGCCGCTTTGGCGTACGCAGCACAGCGCAGCGCTACTACTTAATCACCACTCCCTTTTTTTTGCACCATTTATGCCCGGTTGACCACTGTCAACCGGGCATTTTTCTATGTCTGTTTATTACAACTTTGTTGGCATTAGGCTGCAGAGTCTGGTATTTTTCGGGCTGAGATGTAATTGCCTTGAATCAAAATCATCAGCTGTATTAAAAATAATACGGCGTATGAATTTTGATACACTGTCTGAATTTACATACGCACACAGGGAAAGTCCTGCAAAGGAGTGTCCAAATCGATGTGCGGTGTATCTGAATTAATACATCACTGCGAGACCGCTGCACGAATTTTGTGTAAGTGATTGAATTGATTAAAAAAAATTTAGTGGCACGCGTATTGCTATAGAGAAGTGAAATTTATCTTTAGCGATGGAGTGCGAAAAATATGCAACAAATGTCAGGAAGAGCCGGTGCGGTGCTGCAGATAGACTTGCAAGCAATCCGCGATAACTATGCGCTGCTGTGCGCTCAGCTTGGCCCTGCCCGTTGCGGTGCGGCGGTCAAGGCGGATGCCTATGGCTTAGGTGCCGTGCCGATTGCCAAGGCCTTATACCAGCAAGGCTGCCGTCATTTCTTTGTCGCCCATCTCGAGGAAGCGATCGCCTTGCGTGCGCACTTGCCGGCCGCGGCCGCGCTCATCGTCATGCATGGCGCTCCAGTCGGCTACGAAGCCGAATTTCTCGAATACCAATGTACGCCAGTGTTGAATAGCTTAGAACAAATGCAAGCTTGGCAAACGCTGGCCTTGGTTCAACAGCGTGCGCTTGCCGCCATCGTGCAGGTCGACACCGGCATGGCGCGCATGGGTTTGTCAGCAACGGAAGTGACACGCTGCAGCAGCGATGCGGCCTTGTGGTCGGGCATTACGGTCACGCATCTGATGAGTCACCTGGCTTGCGCCGAAGATCAGTCGCATCCTATGAACCACGAACAACTGGCGCGGTTCACGGCCTTACGCAAAATTTTTCCACACAGCTTAGCCACTCTGGCGAATTCATCCGGCATCTTCCTCGGTTCCGATTTTCATTTTGATTTAGCCCGTCCCGGTGCCGCCCTGTATGGCGTGGCACCGATCGCTGGTGCGCCGAACCCGATGCGGGCTGTGGTGAGCTTACAGGGACGCATCATCCAAACGCGCGACATCAGTGCCGGTACTGGCGTCGGTTATGGCTTGAGCTGGCAGGCTACCGAGTCCACCCGCATCGCCACCGTGGCCGTCGGTTATGCCGACGGTTGGCTGCGCAGCTTGAGTAATCGTGGCCTCGCCTATATCAACGACGTGGCGGTGAATATCGTTGGCAAAGTGTCGATGGATACCATCACGCTCGATGTCACGCATATCGCGCCAGAATACCTGGTAGCCGGCGCACTGGTGGATTTGATTTCCCCGACCCACACGGTCGATCACGTGGCAGCAACGGCACAAACGATCGCTTATGAAATTCTGACCAGTCTCGGGCAGCGCTACGCGCGCCATTATACGAACTGACAGACCCGCGACAGCACACTAGAAACAGACAAGGAATACCTATGAAAATCATCATTCTCGGCGCCGGCGTTATCGGCACAGCCTCCGCCTATTTTCTCGCCAAAGCCGGCCACGAAGTCACGGTGATCGAACGTCAGCCGGCCGCCGCGCTGGAAACCAGTTACGCCAATGCCGGCGAAGTCTCGCCTGGTTATTCGGCCCCTTGGGCTGGCCCCGGTGTGCCGCTCAAGGCCGTCAAATGGTTGATGATGAAACACAGCCCGCTGGCGATTCGTCCTACTTTTGATTTGCATACTTGGCGCTGGGTCATGCAAATGCTGATGAACTGTACTGCTGCGCGCTATGAAACCAATAAAGGCCGCATGTTGCGTATGGCGGAATACAGCCGCGATGTATTGCAGCAACTGCGCGCCGATACCGGTATCTCGTATGATGAGAGAACCCAAGGTACGCTGCAATTATTTCGTAATCAGGCACAACTCGATGGTGCTGCCGCCGATATCGCTATTTTGCAGCGTTACGAAGTACCGTATCAAACTCTGGACAAAGCCGCTTGCCTGCAGCATGAACCGGCACTGGCGAATGTACAGGAAAAATTTGTTGGCGCGCTGCTGTTGCCTGGTGATGAAACCGGCGACTGCTTTAAATTCACACAAAATTTGGCCAAGCTGGCCGAAGGCTTGGGAGTGCGCTTCCGTTATGGTGTGAGCATAGAGAAGCTACGCTATGAAGGCGATGCGATTACCTCGGTATTGACCTCGGAAGGCGAATTGCAGGCTGACAGCTATGTGTTGGCGCTGGGCAGCTATTCACCGCTCATGTTGCGCGAACTCGGCATCCACATTCCGGTCTACCCGATCAAGGGTTATTCGCTGACCGTGCCTATCATCGATGCCGCGCGCGCACCGGAATCGACCGTCATGGATGAAACCTATAAGGTCGCCATCACCCGTCTGGGCGACCGCATTCGTGTCGGCGGTACGGCTGAAATCACCGGCTACAACCTCGATTTACGCAAAGACCGGCGCGACACCTTGGAATTTTCCGTCACCGATCTGTTCCCAGGTGGTGGCGCGGTCGAGTCGGCCGAATTTTGGACTGGTTTGCGGCCGATGACGCCGGATGGCACACCCATCATCGGCCCTACGCCTTACCGCAATTTGTTCCTCAACACCGGCCACGGTACCCTGGGTTGGACCATGGCTTGCGGTTCGGGACAATTCATTGCAGATTTGATTTCCGGTAAAAAACCTCAAATTTCCACTGAAGGTTTGTACATGGACCGTTACGGCAGCAGCAGCAAGCGGCCGCTTATTCTTCCTAAGGAGTTGGCATGAGCCAGTTCGACCAATTGCTGTCATCAACACAAGTATTTGCCGATCCGCATTTAAATACGCGCTTTTATACCGCGATTGAATTGTTGGCGCAAATCATGCTGGTCATGCCGCGCGCCACCACGGTGGATAGTTTGGCGCAAGCTTGTGAACGTACGCCGCGCTTGATCAGGTCGATTTTATCGACCTTGAGCAAAGATGGCTTGGTTGGCCGTGATGCCAAGGAAAAAGATGCTTGGCATTGTCGCGATTGTAATGGCATCATCACCCTCGCCGATGTGTATCGCTGTTTTGCCGATGCGGAAGAACGTGCCATCGCCAAATCAGCCACGCGCGCGGCGGTGCTGCCACTGTCAGAAGAAGTCGCGGGGGCGGAAACGCCATCGCGCAGCTCTAGTCAGCAAAGCGTCGATTTATTGATGATGCAAATTAAAATGACCGTTAACCGAGCTGTGCTGCAACAATTAGAACACTTTGATTTGAATCGTCTGCGCGGCCTGGCAACGACTGCGGCCTTCCGCAGCCAGTATGCGCGCCCGCGCGGTTATATCCCCGAACCGTATTGATGCCGGGGTGCATTACCCCTTATTGAGAATTTTTCCCTCATGCGCATCGATATAGAGTTTAAAGACCGGGTCGGCATTGCCCACGAAATTCTGGCCGTATTGGCCAAGCGCGGTTTGAATGTGGTGGGTGTCGAAGTCGACCCGCCGCATATCTATATCGACAGCCCGGAGTTGCTGGAATTCATGCTGCCTGATTTGCAAAGCGATTGCCAGCAGGTACGCGGCGTCGGCAGCATCGGCGTGCTCGATGTCTTGCCAGGCATGCGCAGACGCTTACACCTCGATACCATGATGGCCGCCATGCAAGACCCGGTGCTGGCCATCGATGGTGCTGGCCGGGTAGTGATTGCCAATGCCGCAGCGGCGGCCGTAGCCGGGCTTTCTGAAGCGCTGCTGTGCCAACGGCCGCTGCGCGAAGTCTTGGATGACGAGGGCATCGAAGCCGAGCTCATCAGCGCCGGCTTACGCCTGCCTAGTCGCGAAGTCAGCTTCAACGGCGAACCTTTCTTCATGGACGTGACACCCGTGGCCGATCCCGACCAAGCGGCCTTGGCACGTTCAGTCGGTGCGGTGCTGACATTTCATACGCCGGCGCGCATTGGTGGACGTATCCATGCTTTGCAAAATACCAGCGGTCATGGCTTTGATCTGATCATTGGCGAATCCGAACCTATCCGCGCGCTCAAGATCCGCGCCGCGCGCGTGGCGGCGGTCGATGCGCCGCTGCTGATCACCGGTGAAACCGGTACCGGCAAAGAATTACTGGCGCAAGCTTGCCATGGCGTCAGCAGCCGCTGCCATGCCTCGTTTTTAGAACTCAATTGCGCGGCATTGCCAGAGAGCTTGGCCGAAAGCGAATTGTTTGGCTATATGGCTGGGGCTTTTACTGGTGCTCAGCGTGGCGGCAAGCCGGGACTGTTTGAAATGGCCGATGGCGGCACTGTGTTTCTCGATGAAATAGGCGAGATGTCGCTGTATTTACAGGCTAAATTGCTGCGTTTTTTAAATGATGGCAAATTCCGTCGTATCGGCGGTGACAAAGAAGTGCGCGTCAATGTGCGCATTATCAGCGCAACCCATAGAAATTTGCGGAAAATGGTGCAGGAAGGCTTGTTCCGCGAAGACTTGTTTTACCGCCTCAATGTCTTGCATTTGGAAATGCCGCCCTTGCGCGAGCGTCCTGACGATGTGCTGCCGCTGGCGCGGCACTTCATTGAGCGCGCCTGTACGCAAGCTCAAAAATCTGTTTGTCGCCTCAATACCGCCGCCTGCGCCGCCTTGGTGTCGAATCGTTGGCCCGGTAATGTCCGGCAATTGCAGAATGTTGTGTTCCGTGCCATCACCATGTCGGATCAACGCGTGCTCGACGTCGCCGATCTCGATTGGGCGGAAGACAGCATCAGTGCTGAAGAAGTGAATCAAGAAATTACCGACACCTGGGAGCTGGCGCTGCAAGCATTTGAGCAATCTTTGCTGTCGCGCTTATATCCACAGTACCCGTCCAGCCGCAAACTGGCGGCGCGCTTGGAAACCTCCCATTCGGTGATGGCGACCAAGTTGCGCAAGTATGGTATCGGGCAGAAACGCTGAATCTGCGTTTTCCTAGACAGTCTCTTCCGGATCTTCCGGCAAGTTGACGGCTGGGATAGTGTATTTTTCCTCGGCCCAGGCACCAAGATCGATTTGTTTGCAGCGCTGACTGCAAAATGGTCGCCAAGTATTGCTTTCTTTCCACTCGACCGCTTGTTCGCAGGTCGGACAATTGACAACTGTAGCCATAATCAGAAATTACACAGAGTGAGATCGAAGGGGATATCGTTGTCGAAGGCTTTCGGCTTCATATCACCGTCTTGCGACATATAGCGTATCCAGAGCATGTATTTGTTGGCCGAAATTTCAGGAATCGCACCTAATTCACGCACCACGCTCACGCGCAGCAATTGATACACTTTTCCTTGCAGCATTTGCTGATAACTGCCGGCTTGGGCAATCACCTTCGTGGTCGAGCCCGATTCGCGCAACAGGCGCAGTACGACATTGATGGCGTCGAACAAGGGAGCGATTGGAGCAAACCAATTCGAAATATCGGCAAAACGTTTCTCTGCGGAATTTTTTTGCCACGCATAATAGCTCGGCAAATCAAATTCACAGGCACCGCCGGGAATAATGGTGCGGCCGCGTATGCTCATGAGCCACTCGTTATCGCGCACATTCTGGCCGGTTTTGCCGGTGCAGGCAACGAGTGCGCTGCTGGCACGATCGACATCGTCGAGTACTTTATCAAGCATGTCGGCTTCGACATTGGGATTGGATTTGAAACCGATCAGGGTATGCTTCTGCCGTTCCAATTCTTGAAACAGGTCAGATTTCAGATCGGCGCGACCGGCTACTTCTAACATTTCGAAAATGGTTGCGAGCGCGACATGATGTTGCAAAGGGTCAGACTGATGCAAGAAAAATATGAATTTTTCATACAGGTCTTCCAACCGCAGCAGCGTGCGAATGCGCTCGTTGAAAGGGTACTCGTAAACGATCAAAATAGTGTCCCTGTA
Organism: Undibacterium sp. 5I2; assembly: GCF_035019605.1. Taxonomy (NCBI): domain Bacteria; kingdom Pseudomonadati; phylum Pseudomonadota; class Betaproteobacteria; order Burkholderiales; family Oxalobacteraceae; genus Undibacterium; species Undibacterium sp. 5I2. The sequence continues at coordinate 77,044 of NZ_JASJVS010000011.1, forward strand.
AAATTGTTGCAACTCAGGCCTGAGCTTGACGTGATTCTGAACCATACTGTCAAAAAATACAAACTTCCGATGAAATTTTTTTGGCTTGTGTTCAACTCTGCTGGGCGCGCGCTGCGGCCACATAGCGCTCATGCAATACATCGACCTGCTGTACTACGGCTTCCATGCCAGCTTGATTGTCGATCATATCATCGGCAGCAGCCAGTCGGTCGGCGCGGCTGGCTTGGCTGCGCATGATGGCTTCGACTGCGGCTCGGCTCAAATTATTGCGCGCCATGACGCGCGCGATTTGAGTTTCCACACTGCAATCCACCACGACAATTCGATCAACGCGCTGGCGCCACTTGCCCGATTCGACCAGTAAGGGTACCACGTACATCAGGTAGGCACCGCCGGCCGCTGCTGCCTCGGTGTGCGTTTGCCGGCCGATCAAGGGGTGCAGGATGTGTTCCAAGCGCTGTCTTTGCGCCGGGTCGGCGAATACCAGTTCGCGCATTTTCTGGCGATTGAGCGCCCCTTGCGCGGTGAGGAAATCGGCCCCGAAGGCGGCCTCGATGGCTGGAATAGCCGCCCCACCAGGCGCGCTCAGTTGATGGGCGATCAGATCGGTATCGATGATGGCGGCACCGCGTGCGGCAAACAGATCGGCCACCGTGCTTTTGCCGCTGCCGATGCCGCCGGTGAGCCCGATTGCGTAACGCGCAGACATAGTCAACCTAAAAAAGCTTGCTTAACTGGGGACCCCAGAACAAGGCGATCAAGCCGGCACCGGCTAAGTAAGGGCCGAATGGCAGTGGGGTATCGCGCCCGATCTTACGCAAGGCCATCATGGCCAAGCCGATCACGGCCGCTACCACCGAAGACAACAGTATGATGATCGGCAACATCGCCCAGCCCATCCAAGCCCCGAGTGCCGCGAGCAGTTTGAAATCGCCATAGCCCATGCCCTCTTTGCCGGTAGTCAGCTTGAAGAGCCAGTAAATCGACCATAGGCACAGGTAACCGGCGACGGCCCCGATGACTGCCGACGACAGCGAGGTAAAGGTGCCGTTGAGATTGACCAGCAAGCCCAGCCATAGCAGCGGCAGCGTCAAATCGTCGGGCAAGAGCTGGGTATCGGCATCGATGAAAGTCAGGGCAATGAGAATAAAACCGAATACCAGCGCGGCCAAGCCGGCCACACCGCTGCCGAAGTGCCAGACCATGGCTGCCGACAAGGCACCGGTCAATAACTCCACCACCGGATAGCGCGGTGAAATCGCTGCTTTGCAGCCGCGGCATTTGCCGCCGATTGCCAGATAGCTGAGCACCGGGATATTTTCCATTGCGCCAATCTGGTGGCCGCAGTGCGGACACGCTGAACGCGGCAGCATCAGATTGAACTGGTCGGTGTGCGGCAGCGGCAAGCCGCTCTCGCTGGCGACGTAATTATCCGATTCGCGCTGCATCATTTTCGGCAGCCGATAAATGACGACATTGAGAAAGCTGCCTATCATCAGGCCGAAAACCGCCGCGCACACAGTGCTGAGCAGATTGCCCGGTAAGTTGAAGAAAATTTCGCTATTCATCAGACTACATTACCCAATTTAAAGATAGGCAGATACATTGCAATCACCAGCCCGCCGATGATCACGCCGAGTACCGCCATGATGATCGGCTCCATCAGACTGGCCAGCGATGCCACCGCTTCATCGACTTCTTCTTCATAGAAGTCGGCCACTTTGCTCAGCATATTATCGAGTGCACCCGACTCTTCACCGATGGCCACCATTTGCGTCACCATACTCGGAAAGACATTCGAATTTTGCATCGCCACAGTCAGGCTGGTACCGGTGCTGACCTCGGTTTGAATTTTAATCGTGGCATCGAGGTAGACCGCATTGCCCGCCGCGCCGCCAACCGAATCCAATGATTCTACCAAGGGCACGCCGGCCGCGAACATGGTGGCCAAGGTACGCGTCCAGCGCGCGATGGTAGCTTTGCGGATGACCGAACCGAAGATCGGGGCTTGCAACAGCATGCGGTCCATGAAGCGTTGCATAGGCAGCGAGCGCTGCCAAGTTTGCATGAAAAAGTAGATGCTGCCGAACAGCCCACCGAAAATCAAATACCAATACGCGACGAAAAACTCCGAGATCGCCATTACCACCAGCGTCGGTCCCGGCAAATCGGCACCGAAACTGCTGAACACCTGTTTGAACGCCGGTACCACCCAAATCATGATCACGGCCGTGACGATGAAGGCGACCGACAGAATCGCGATCGGGTAGGTCAGTGCTGATTTGATCTTCTTTTTCATCAGCATGGTTTTTTCTTTATAAACTGCCAAGCGGGTGAGCAGATCATCGAGAATACCGGCCTGTTCGCCGGCACCAACCAAGTTACAGAATAAGGGATCAAAATACAGCGGGAATTTACGGAAGGCCTGATTCAAACTGGTGCCGGTTTCGACGTCACCGCGTATATCTTGCAGCAGCTTGGAAACGGAGGGGTTGGCATTGCCCTTGGCGACGATATCGAACGATTGCAGCAAGGGTACGCCGGCCTTCATCATCGTCGCTAATTGACGGGTAAACAGGGTGATGTCGGCATCGGTGATTTTTTTCCCCGAGGTGTAATTTTTCTTCTTCAGCTTGGTGACCAAGATACCTTGGCGACGCAGTGTGACATTGACGATCGCCTCACCGCCGGCGCGCATTTCACCCTGTACCAATTTGCCGTGCTTGTCTTTACCTTCCCAGGCATACAAGACTTCTTTGATCGGCTTGGGCGCTCGGCCGGAATTAGTTGCCATGTGAAAGTCTCCGCTTATTCATTGGTACATCCCAATACTTCTTCCAAACTGGTCATGCCTTGTTTAACCTTCATCAAGCCAGACTGGCGCAGATTGCGCACGCCTTCGCGCTGCGCTTGCTCTTCAATATCCATCGCCGTGCCATTCGAGAGAATGATGCGTTCGATTGCGCTGGTAATGGGCATGAGTTGATAAATGCCGACGCGGCCTTTGTAGCCGCCGCCGTTGCAGCGCTCGCAGCCAACCGGTTCATATGGCTTCCAACTGCCGTCGAGTTCTTCTTCTTTAAAACCGGCTTGCAGCAGTACTTCATCGAGTACCTCGGCCGGACGCTTGCAGGTACACAGACGGCGTGCCAGCCGCTGCGCCGTGATCAAAATCACCGATGAGGCGATATTGAACGGTGCCACGCCCATATTCATCAGCCGCGTCAGGGTCGACGGGGCATCATTGGTATGCAGGGTAGAGAACACCATATGGCCGGTTTGCGCCGCCTTGATGGCGATGTCGGCAGTTTCCAAGTCGCGAATTTCACCCACCATGATGACATCCGGATCCTGCCGCAAAAATGATTTCAGTGCGGCGGCAAAGCTCAGCCCGGCCTTGTCATTGACATTCACTTGGTTGACGCCCGGTAAATTGATCTCGGCCGGATCTTCGGCCGTCGAGATATTGATACCCGGCTTATTGATGACGTTGAGACAGGTATATAGCGACACCGTCTTGCCCGAGCCGGTAGGGCCGGTCACCAGCACCATGCCGTAGGGGCGCTGAATCGCATTCATCAGAATTTCTTTTTGATCCGGGTCGTAGCCGAGCGCATCGATACCCATCTGCGCTTGCGAGCCATCGAGAATCCGCATCACGATTTTTTCGCCGAACAGCGTAGGCAGCGTGCTGACGCGGAAATCGATGGACTTATTGGCGTTGAGATGCAATTTCATCCGGCCATCTTGTGGGATGCGCTTTTCTGAAATATCGAGCTTAGAGATCACCTTGATGCGCGACGACAGCTTGTCTTTGATTGCCAATGGTGGTTGGGCAATTTCGCGCAACTCACCGTCGACGCGGAAGCGGATGCGGTAAAACTTTTCGAACGGTTCGAAATGCAAATCGGAGGCACCCATATTGATAGCGTCGATCAGCATTTTCTGCAGAAATTTCACGATCGGGGCATCGTCGACTTCGGTCGCTTGGGCGTCGGCAGCAGCTTGCCCGAGGTCCTCTTCGCGAAATTCGATATCGAAATCGTCACCGGCCAAGTCGTTGAGACTTTGTTCCGAGGTTTTACCGATTTTTTCCAACAGCTTGACCAGCGCATCATGCTGCACAATGATGATCTCGATAGCAAGATTGGTCTGGAATTTGACTTGATCGAGCGCGGAGCTATTGGTCGGGTCAGAAACGGCCAGCGTGAGCTTATTGCCTTTTTTTGAAATTGGTACCAAACGCTGTAATTGCATCAGACGTTGATCGACCAGTTTTTCCGGAATCAGACCTTCATTGATGATGCTCAGATCGAGCAGCGGATAACCGAAGGTTTCGGAACAAAAACTGGCTAATTCACGCGCATTGATGATGCCGCTTTGCAGCAGACCATCAATGAAAGCGGTTTTATCCGTCGTTGCCTTTTTAGTGATCACATCGATTTGTACCAAGCTGATCAAATTAGCTTGCAGCAAGGCCCGGGCTAATCCTGCGGTCAACGAGGGTGGTGCGGAGTTTGGTGGGGCGGCGGACATAGTGACTTATCGGTGAGTTTTGCCAAATGCATGTTTGCCTTGCGATAATGCAACCTGTGCGTAAATTTGTAAAGGAATGCTACTTTTAATTACATACTAAGGCTATTTCGCACGGTGCAGATGTCGCCTTTGGGTGAAAAGTAGCGACTGTCGGCGCGCCGCCGTCCCGTCTGCGCGCCGAAGTGGAGATCAGTGGTTGCGATGCACGGCAAAGTGGCTCAAGGCCAGCAGCGCATCTTTGTAGGGCGTTGCCGGCAGATTGGCAATGGCCGCGCTGGCGCTGGCGGCGGCAGTTTCTGCTTTAGCCGTGGTGTAGGCGAGTGCACCCGATTGTGTGATAGCGGCCAGAATGGCGTCAAATTGCGATTCATCACCCTGCTCGATACAGAGGCGTACCAATTCTTTTTCCGCCGCGTTGCCATTACTCATGAGATAAATCAAGGGCAGGGTAGGCTTGCCTTCGCGTAAATCATCGCCGACATTTTTCCCGATCTCGTCGGCATTACCGGAATAATCAAGCACGTCGTCGATCAATTGGAAGGCCGTGCCCAGACAGCGACCATATTCGGCCGCAGCAGCGATCTGCGTGGCATCGACACCGGCGATGAGGGCACCGATTTCGGCAGCGGCTTCAAACAACTTGGCGGTTTTCGAACGGATCACTTGTAAATAGCGCTCTTCGCTGACTTCGGGATCGTGCATGTTGAGCAGTTGCAGAACTTCGCCCTCGGCAATCACATTGGTGGCATCGGCGAGGATTTGCATGACGCGCATATTATCAATCGAGACCATCATTTGGAATGCGCGTGAATACAAGAAATCGCCCACCAACACCGAGGCCGCATTGCCGAACAAGGCATTGGCAGTCTGCCGTCCACGACGTAATGAGGACTCATCGACTACATCGTCATGCAAGAGCGTGGCGGTATGAATGAATTCAACGATGGCGGCCAGTTCGTGATGACGCTGCCCTTGATACGCATAGGCGTTGGCGACCAATAAAACCAGCACCGGTCGGATGCGTTTGCCGCCGGCGTTAATGATGTATTCGGCAATCTGATTGACTAAAGCTACATCGGAATGCAATTGCTGACGAATTACTTGGTTAACGGCCAACATTTCCGTGGCAATCACATCGGTAATCGGGTTGTGTTGTGCTGAGGCAGACAAGGCTGAATCCCACTAAGTAATCCAAGACCGCGAGATTATACGACGGCAAGCCTGCTTTTGCGTTATTCCTATGATTAGAAGTGCCACAGAGATGCCGATTCTTCATGCTTTATAGAAAAAAGCCTTGGCCATCGCGCTCAAGGCTAGCCGGGCTGCTGAAAAAATATGCAAAATGTTTTTGACGCTCGACTTAAGTCTATGTATAATTTGGGGTTTTCCCGATTTCCTAAGCAGTTTTCAAGGACGGGGCGAAAATATCCCTATATTAATTGATGAGGTTTCACATGTACGCGGTCATAAAAACCGGAGGCAAACAATACAAAGTTGTCGCTGGTGAAAAACTTAAAGTAGAACAGATACCTGCAGACATTGGCTCCGAAATCACCATCGATCAAGTGCTCGCAATGGGCGCAGGCGAAACCATACAATTTGGTACGCCACTGGTCGCAGGTGCTACGGTGCTGGCTAAGGTTATAGATCACGGTCGTCACGACAAAGTGCGCATTTTCAAAATGCGTCGTCGTAAGCATTACCAGAAGCGTCAAGGCCATCGCCAAAACTACACTGAATTGCAAATCGTATCTATCAACGGCTAAGCTGCTGATTACACCTGAACAAGGAGCTATAAATGGCACATAAAAAAGGCGGCGGCACCACGCGCAACGGCCGTGACTCAGAATCAAAACGCTTAGGCGTCAAGATTTACGGCGGCCAGGCTATCAACGCCGGCGGTATCATTATTCGTCAACGTGGAACACGTGTCCACCCTGGTGAAAATGTTGGTATGGGCAAAGATCATACTTTGTTTGCACTGATTAACGGTAAAGTACAATTTGCAATCAAAGGCGCCGCAAGACGCCAATACGCGATTGTGGTTGCTGCGTAATCAGGCTGATCGGTGATCTGACAGCGATGTAAGCTCACCTCAAGTCGGTAGCAAAAAGTAAAAAAGGCTCTGCCATTGGTGGAGCCTTTTTAATTGCAAGAAATCCTGTATAAATCGATACTTCCATCTGGGAAGCAAGGATTTATACAAGCTTTTTTAGGTGTTTAAAAATGAAATTTATTGACGAAGCCAGAATTGAAGTCATCGCCGGCGACGGCGGCAATGGTGTTGCCTCTTTTTGTCGTGAAAAATTCCGCCCGTTCGGTGGGCCCGATGGTGGTGATGGTGGCCGTGGCGGCAGTATCTTTGCGGTGGCTGACCGTAACATCAATACCTTGGTCGATTATCGCTATTCGAAACTGCATAAAGCCAAAGATGGTGAAAATGGCCGCGGTGCTGATTGCTACGGCAAGGGTGCTGATGACATTATTTTGCGCATGCCGGTCGGCACGCAAATTTGCGATCGCAATACCGATGAAGTCATCGCCGATCTGACCGAGCATGGTCAGCAAGTCGAATTGGCCTTGGGTGGCGAGGGCGGTTGGGGAAATATCCACTTCAAGACCTCGACCAACCGTGCGCCGCGTCAGCGTACCGAAGGTAAAGAAGGCGAACGACGCGAGTTGCGTCTGGAACTCAAAGTGTTGGCCGACGTCGGCTTGTTAGGTTTGCCGAACGCCGGTAAATCGACCTTCATCACCGCAGTGTCGAATGCGCGTCCGAAGATTGCTGATTACCCGTTCACCACGCTGCATCCGAATTTGGGTATGGTACGCGTCAGTCACGAGAAAAGTTTCGTCATTGCCGACATCCCGGGCTTGATCGAAGGTGCGGCTGATGGTGTCGGTTTGGGTGTGCAGTTCCTTAAACATTTGCAGCGTACTGGTTTGCTCTTGCATATCGTCGATCTGGCACCGTTTGATGACAATGTCGATCCGGTCAAAGATGCCAAGGCCCTCATCAAAGAGCTGCGTAAATACGATGAAAGTCTGTATGACAAGCCGCGCTGGTTGGTCCTCAACAAGCTAGACGTGTTGACACCGGATGAGCGTAAAAAGAAAGTCAAAGATTTCATCAAGCGCTTTGCCTGGAAGGGCCCGGTATTTGAAATCTCGGCCTTGAATCACGAAGGTTGCGAAGATTTGGTCATGGCGATTTACAAAGACATCGAAGAAAAGCGCACGCAGGTACAGCGTTCGCAAGAAACCCAGATGAAAGAAGAAGCCCAGGGCATTCTTTCCATCGATCCAGATGATCCGCGCTTTAAAATCTACGAAGACTGATTGAAAAAAACCTGAGCTGGCCTCAGGTTTTTTTACGTCTGAATTTTTCATCAAAAATCTGACTAGGGTTTGAAGCCCCGGCCTTCAGAGGCTGTCGCAAAAGGGTATTGAGTCGGTATCATTACCCTGACTGGTGGCCACGTCATTCCTGCGCGCTTTTGGCAGGAACCCAGCGGCGTTCGTGG